>DASUYM010000239.1:0-14055 GCA_036377435.1 Propionibacteriaceae bacterium | reverse complement strand
CGGCGGCGATGACCGCCCGGGGGCGGGGCAGTTCCCCCAGCCGACTGATCGCCTCCGCTGAGTCGGCAACCTCGCGCCGGACACGGGCTCCGGCTTCGGCCAGTCGGCGCAGGATCGGATCCGCCCCGGCCAGCGCCTTTTCGTCGTCCAGCCAGGAGTCGTTGAAGACAGACATCACCGACCCGGTGATGTGCCCGGGTGATCGGTGCGAGAGCTGGGACGGCGGGCCTCATCGATCAGTAGCACCGGAATTTGTTCACGTACCGGATAGGCCAGACCACAGTCGGCCGCCAGGCAAACCAGCTCGTCCCGGTCATGATCAACAGCGAGTGCTCCATGACAATTGGGGCAGGCCAGAATCTCCAGCAGCTCGGGCGCAAGATCGACTGCCACGCTCATCCTCCTCGACTCGACTGGTTGTTCTCTGCTCGCGCCGCGCCCCGGGGAGCTGGTGCCGTCGTCGCTCTTCGCGAACATAAAGCGCGTTCGCTCATCACTCCTCCGATCACCAGCGGGCGCCGACCGACGCTCGCAGAGGCGCCCGTTAGGCGCGGATCAAACCTAACGTCTCATCACGCAAAGCCTCCATCGTCTCCCGGTTGGCGGCTTCCACATTGAGCCTGAGCAGCGGCTCGGTGTTGCTCGGTCGTACGTTTACCCACCAGTCCGGGCCAGAGATGGTCAGACCATCGAGTCGATCTTGCTCGCCGCGACCGGCGAAGGCAGCCGCCACTCGATCCATGATCATCTGCTGGTCGCTGACCAGGTTGTTGATCTCTCCGGAGGCTGCGTACCTGTCAAAGCGAGCCACCAGCTCTGACAGCGGCCGGTCGGAACGGCCAGCCGCAGATAGGACATGCAGAGCTGCGAGCATGCCTGTGTCAGCTCCCCAGAATTCACGGAAGTAGTAGTGGGCTGAGTGCTCGCCGCCGAAGATCGCGTTGTGCTCCGCCATAGCGGCTTTCACGAAGGTGTGGCCCACCCTGGTAACGACGATCTTGCCTCCCTCTGCCAGGACGACTTCCGGCACAACACGTGAGGTGATCTTGTTGCAGACGATGGTGGCACCTGGCTCACGTGCTAGCTCCTGGCTGGCGATCATCGCGGTGATTGTCGACGGGCTGACCACCTCACCGCGCTCGTCGATGATGAAGCAACGATCTGCGTCGCCGTCGAAGACCAATGCAAGATCAGCTGCATGGTCGCGGACTGCCGCCTGCGCATCAAGCAGGTTTTCGGGCTCGAGCGGGTTCGGCGGGTGGTTCGGGAAGGTGCCATCGAGATCAAGAAACAGGCCGATCAATTCAAGATCATCATTGCCAAAGACGGCAGGCAAGGTGTATCCAGCCATCCCGTTGCCGGCGTCAGCCACAACCCGCAGCCGCCGGATACCGCTCAGGTCGACCAGTGAGTGCAGGTAGTTGGCGTAGGCGGGCAGCAGGTCCTGCTCGGAGCGCTGCCCTCGTTCCGGGGCCGGCGTGGGTTCGGTGTCACCTGCCCGATCTGCGATCTCGGCCAGTGCGGCTGGAGTGATGGGCTTGGCGCCCGCAAGGCAGAACTTGATCCCGTTGTACTCACTCGGGTTATGGCTCGCGGTGAACATCGCGCCGGGCAGGTCGAGCCAGCCCGAGGCGAACCACAACTGGTCGGTGCTCGCCAGACCGATGTCGATCACGTTGACACCGCGGCTCAGTACGCCATCCATGAAGGCAGCCGCCATCCGTGGGCCACTGGTCCGCATGTCGCGGCCCACCACCAGGGAACCGGCGCCCCTGTTGAGATCCAGCACCTCAACCACGGCAGCGCCAATGGCATAGGCCCCGGCGGCGTCCCACTCAGGGTCAGAGCCCTCAGTGATTCCACGAATGTCGTTCGCTTTAAAGATCCCCCGCTTGATCATCGAGTGAGATCCTAGACTGTCGGCTCGGCGACACGCGGGCTGAGCGTCTCGAAACCCACGAAGTGCACCCTCGACAGGCTCAGGGCGCATCAGGACTCAGCCCGCTCCAGGATCGGCCAGGACAGTCAGATGTCCGCGACGCGCCAGTTCAACGAGACCGGTACGCCGTGGCGGAGGTTCAATGATTGGTCCGGCTGGAGGATCGTAGGACAGGCCGACATCGCGCACCGCGTCGGCGAGAGCCAGCAGATCATCGGTTGTCGGTTTCGGCTGGCTCTCGACGGCGAGCCTGATCACTTCCCAACCGCGCGGCGCCGACAATGTCTGCGCGTGCTGCTGACACAGGTCATAGCAGTGCGGTTCGGCCTGGCTCGCCAACGGACCGAGAACCGCTGTGGAGTCTCGATAGGCATACGTCAGGGTCGAGGTAGCCGGACGCTGGCAGCCTGCTCGTGAACAGCAGCGCGTCCTCACCTGCCCGACGCTACTCCGGAGGTGGGTTCGATCGTGGGAAGCGCTGCCGTGTCCGGATCGCGCGCCGCCGTTCTGAGGAGGAACGAGGGGACACGTTTCTTGTCCCCGAGTGACGACGAAGTAGGCGGCTATCCAGCGCGATCCGCGCCCGCGATGTTCGCGCCGCCGATCTGCAGGAGAAGCCGATGAAACGCGTCCAGGATAGAGCTGATTCTCCGACACAGTGCGTTTCGTCGGATTCGACGAAGACGGCGGCTCGCCGGCGAACATCGCAGCGAGCGGAGCGAGCCATTAGACGGAGCGAGCGTTGCGAGCGGAGCAATCAAACACGGCTACAGTGCTCACGTGTCTAGCCAACGTCGGGACCGTCACGGCCGTGGACTTCGCGGACCTCTGGCATTGCCGAACGCACTGACGGTGCGGCGCGCTCAGCCGCCACATCCGGCGAGCAAGGCCGACTTCTTCAATGAAGCCGTTCATGATGCCGTCGACCGGGTGGGACTTCAGTGTCCCGACGTGCTCGTCGGAATCACCTTCGGAATCGAGGATGTGCCACACTTCGATATGGCCTGGTCTGGCGATCAGGTCCCGCTTGCCGCTGCGGTCGAGGGCACGCCAGGTCAGCCTGGCCAGGTGGTGATCTATCGCAGGCCACTGGAGCATCGCGCGGTGAGTCGCCGAGGTCTCCGCATCCTTGTCTACCGCACAATTGTTGAGCAGCTTTCCGCACTGACCGGCCGCAGCGTAGAGGAGATCGACCCCGACGGCGCCGGCGCGGAGGACGATTAAGAGCCTTTGGTTTGCGAACGGGTCGTTTGTGATCACAAGGTCAAACGGCCCGTCTGGACAGGCGTACGGGTCGACTTTGATAACGATCACAGGCTCCGAAACGATCTGCGAGTTCCTGGGGACGCAGCGCCAGCAGAGACAAGAGCCCGACGTTGCACTTTTCGGCGCGATTTCCGAGGCTCGCAGCTCGTTTCAGGGGAGAAGTCTCACTGACCCACTGAGTAATCAGGTCTGGTCGCGGGCGCCCGGCTGGCCAGGTCAGGCGAGCCAAGCGGAATCGTGGCCAACCCAGCGACATCTCGCTTTGGTTGGGTGAGCACTACGCCTCCAACTACCGAGGAACCGTCCGGCACCTTGACCACGACATAAGACGGCGCAGGCGAGTTCAACCGCCTCGTCGCCGTGCTATTCGGTCCGAGCACGATGTCATCGGTCCGCAGCTTGACGCCCTCGTAGCTCAGGACGTCGAAGGAGATCTGTGCGTCCCCGTCTCCGCTATTGCTGACGATCAGCTCACTATCGGCGATGTTGCTGGTCGCGACCGCGCTGACTCCACTGCGAATCAGCGGGACAGCGGCGGGCTGGACGGCCAGATCGATCCCAGCGCCGCCGCGCCGGCTAATGGAGATGACCGAGCCAGTCACTGGCAGGTTGCTCGTCAGTTTGACGCTGCCCGCCTCGCCGGCCAGGCCAGTCTTGAGGTTCACGATTGCGGTGCTCTCGGGCGGGACGTCAAGCGACTCGGCTCCGCTCGGCTCGTAAGGTCCCTGGAACCCGAGGATCTGCACCGCCACGCGGGCCCGCGTATTGCCCGGGTTGGTCACGACCAGTTGGCGGTCGCCTGGGCCCTCCGGTACGCCGGGGATGGCGACAACCATGCTCGGCGACGCCGATGGGATCTGCCAGTCGACTCCAGCGGGCTTGAGCTGATCGGTCTGCGTCCGCTTCGCCACCGCGGTGACCCGACCCTCACTCGCCTGCACCGACACGCTGAGCACGCCCTCAGCCTCCACCAGGCTGCTCAGCGAAACCGTTCGTGACTCGTGCGCCCTGATCAGGACGCCAGGACTCCCCGGAACCGCAACGCGACCACTCCGGCCGTAGAACCGAAGATCGACCTGGGTCTGGGCGTCGTCCGGATTGCTCAAGATCAAGTCAGTACGATCGGCATCGGTCGCGCCGAGACCCGAGAACCAGTGCGAGGTCGCCGGAGCGAGGCAAGGTGCTGCCTTGAGCCCGCGTTCGGGCCCTTCGATCACGTCGCCAACGATCACTGCGCTGCTGGAACTCGCCATGCTTCCGTCAGCGGAGATCACGACCGGCGCCGTAACTCCAGATTGTTGGGCGCCCTTTCCTGGCTCGGTGAGCTTCAGCTCCGATGGCTTCAACGTGAGCGTCGATCCCGTCAGCAAGCCCGTGCGACCAGGTGCCTCCCGGACCGAGGCTGCGGAAACCTCCGTCTTGCCGGCAGGCTCGCCGCTCGCCGGAGCCGATGTCGTACAGATCGTGGTTGTGCGGCCGACCAGCGGGATGCGACCGGCGTCGGACGCCGGCCTCTCCTGGCCAAGGAGCGTCCCTCCACCGACGATCAACAGCAAACCCACCATGACCGCGCCAACGGCTGTGGCACGGCGCCCTGGCAGTGTCAGCCCCCGTAACCGAAGATCAGACATCAGGCAAGCTCCGAGAGGGTCGCGGCGCGCCGAGCTGTCTTAGCCGGATCACGCACCTCGGGTCGTCTGATAGCTGGAGCAGCGAGCACCCCCGCGACCAAGAGCACCAAGCCCTGAAGTGGCAGTAGCCATGGCATGAGGGACGGCAACGTGTATGTCACGTTCCCGCCGTCTGCGGGAAGTGCAAACACCTGCTGCCACCCATCCGCAACCGGGTCGAGGGTTCGGCCGTCCAGCTCCGCCCGCCACCGCATGTCGGCAGACTCACCGATCTGGAGCTGCCGCTGCTGCTTGCCTGGCGGCACCGGAGCCGGCGGCGAGCCGATGGGCAGCCGCGCTGACCCGTCGTCGACCACGGTGCGCGCCACCGCTGGCTCGAGCTTCCATATGATCCCGCGCTCGTTTCCGCTGGCAGTGCCCAGCCCTGGTGTGTTATCGATCCTGGCCTTGATGTCATCGTTGGCCCCGGTCACCCAGACGTAGCCAATCCCGAGATTCGTCAGCTGTGGGTTGATATCAGAGTCCGCAGTCCCGGCGACCAGGCGGACGACCAAGTCATCGACCTGCTCACGGGCAGAAACGGAGCCGCCAAAAGTGAAACCACGATCGGCGTCGCCCAGCCGGAGGTGATCATCGGCCAGCACGGAGTAGCGCGCAGTACCGTCGATCAGATCGATGGCAAGCAGCCGCGGTCGCGCGTCTGACTTCATGGCGTTCATGACGTACGGCGGAATCGCGTCAAGCCGGGAACGCTCGATCGGGCCGTGCGCGCCAGCCAGCACCCACCACACTGCACCGCCAACGCTGATCAGGCAGACAGCAATGCCAGCGAAAACCGTGGCGGGCTGTAGCCAGCTGAAGCTGCGCTCCTTCATGTCCGCGGAGAATCCATCGAGCCCCATGCCGCCACTGATGATCAATGCGGCGAAGCCGAGCAGCAGGTAGCTGCCAACCCAGGGCCGCACCTCGGTGCCCGCTGGCGGCACTGAAACCACCAATCTGGATAGCACGACAGCCATGCCGAGAGCGACCAGCGCTGCGGCCCAAGCGGCTAGCACCGCGCGCCTGGCAGGACGGCGAGCGAGTCCGAGAAGCGCGACAACCCAGATGATGCCGAAGATGACAGCGCCTACCCATAGTGGCGGCAGACCCGGACCAACGTCGCGGCCGAGCATCAGCTTCCACACCGGAGCTGCAGGCGTCACCCCCGCCAGCGCCGAGTCGGGCCCCACGAACAGCCGTCCGGGCGCTGAGATCAGGGTCGGCCACCATGGCAGCAGCACGAGGAGCGGCACACCCAACGCAATGCCGATTCGGCCGATCTTGCGCGGGCTGCGACGCAACACAATCGCGCCAAGCATCCCGACCAGTACCGCAAAAATGATCATGGACGGCTCGAATGACACAAGGGCAACGAGCACCACTCCCGCTCCCCAGCCGCCACGCCACGCCTCCGGGGTTCGCGTCCGACGCAGCACCAGCGCCCGCGCCGCCATGACCAGCAGCGGCAGGCCGATGGCTACTACGCTCAGGGCGAGCCGGCCCTGATTCGTGCCGCCGAGCAGCACGGGAAGCAGCGCGTACGTGGCGCAAACCCAGAGCCGTACACGGCGGTCGTTGATCACGCGGCGCGCGAGCGGATACGCCGCCAGCAGGGAGAGCGGCACGACTCCGCACAACAACAGCGTGGTGAACCATTCGGGCTGGCCGAACATGGCCGTTGAAGCGAGGGCGGCGAGCGCCTCCCAGGGCGGCGTCACCTGTGCAGGGGCGCCCGGAATCGCGCTGATGACCGTACGCCACAAGCCAACGATGCTGTCGTGGGCAGGTAGCAACGCCGGAGCCACGAGGGAGCCACTCCCAAAGAGGCTCCGAGCGGCAATGAAACTGGCGACAACTGCGACGGCCACGGTGATCGCCGCCGGGCTGAGCCAAAGGTTCTTCGGGCGGGCATCGGTTGCCGAGCTGAAGTCGTCGCCGGTCAGTTCGTCGATCGAGGCCACATCGGAGTCGCCCGCAATCAACCGGTAACGCTCGGACGCGGTACCGGTCAGAGCGTCGAGTCCAACCTGCAGGCCACTCCACCAGGGCGGTCGCAGCGAATGAACAACCTCGCTCGACCCTGGTGTCGGATCGATGGCGGCCGTCCGCCGGCGGAGGTCTCGCAGCCGACCTGGCTGTGCGACGAACGAGCCTAATGCCAGCATCTCATCGAGTGCGCGACCCGGCACCTTGCCGATCAGATAGCCAACTGCGCGCACCAGGCAGCTCCAGACCAACCGGAGCCAAACCAGAGGCAGCATCGTTCTCGGGGCATGACCGGCCACCACGAGCATGCCCAGCAGCCGGTCAACCTTGCCCGGCCTGCGCCCCGTAAGACCGCGAGGACGAAGCCCGGCGCGGCCAACCTGGCGGTGGGTGAGCTGCGCTGCAGGTGTGGTGACCACTCGGTAGCCGTTCAGGTGAGCGCGCCAGCCGAACTCGACGCCATCCCGGAAGACCGGCAGGGCTGGGTCAAGACCGTCGAGTTCCTGCCAGACCGCGGTCCGAACGAGCATGCCGCAGGTCGAGACGCCGAGCCGCTCCTGAGGTTCGTCGCGCTGCCCCTGATCGATTTCGTCCACATCGAGGTTGAGTTCGCGGCGCCCGGTGTCGGAAATGCTGACCCCGATCTCGCTGATCGGTTGGCCGCCGTGCCGACGCCGCGGCAGCAGCAGCTTTGGGCCTGTCAGGTCGATGCTCTGGTCTGTGGTTACGTGAGCCAGTAGCTGATAGAGCGCGTCGGGTGCGGGCACGGCATCGTCGTGCAACAGCCACAGCCAATGCGTGTCGCGTGCCGACACCGCGCGAAAGCCGAGCGTGTCCGCGTCATCTTGCAGGTTGGCAGCGTCGAACTGCAGAGCCGCATTCACTGCGGCACCGAACCCGAACTCCCGACTGCCGTCATAGACAGCGTCAAGCACGCCCTGGTCATGCGCGCGATCCAGTAGCGACCTGGTCGCATCGGTGCTCGCGTTGTCAATCGCGATCAGCCTGGTGGGTCGGGTCTCAAGCTTGGCCAGTGCCTCCAGGGTCGCCGGCAGCCAACGTGCCGCGTCGAGTGTGACGAGTACGGCTATGACGTGAGCGCCAGCGATATCGACCCGTTCGGTCGGCCCGCCATCGGGGAACTCAGCCCATGCCCACGGGTTCTCGTCAAACCCGAACTCTTCGACGTTGACCGGCATCAGCTCAGGCCAGGCACCAGAGCCTCCTGGCCGGTCCTCGTACGCACCGGCCAGGGCAATGTCGCTATCCATTAGTTCCTGCGCAACCCCTGTACCAATCGGGCCCCGGAAACGCGTGAGGGGCTGCCCGGTTGGGCGGCCCCTTACTTTACGCGAGTCGACTGAGTGCCCGATAGTGAGTTCAGCTACACAGCGCGTTTCTTGAGCTTGCGACGCTCCCGTTCACTCAAACCACCCCAGATGCCGAAGCGTTCATCGTTGGCTAGAGCGTACTCAAGGCACTCGCCGCGCACTTCGCAGGACAAGCAGACCTTCTTGGCCTCGCGTGTTGACCCACCCTTCTCAGGAAAAAACGCTTCTGGGTCGGTTTGCGCGCACAGTGCGCGCTCTTGCCAGCTCAGTGCACCACCCTCGTTGGTGCCGCTCAGCTCGTACATGTAGTTGTGCCTCCTCGACCCGCATGATGGAAATCCCGCAAACCCGGTACGACTTCGCGGGCCATACCGGTTTTGGCTTGTGCCGTATGCACCTGCCACCCGCTGCTACTGGGTGCCCCCTTGGCTGTGCAGCAACTCATCTGAGTACGACTCCGCCGGATCAGCAGAAAACTGCAAATGACATTGGTGAAATTACATGCCTGTCAATACCCGAAAGTCAAGCGGTTTCCTGATATTGGGGAGAAATTCGAGCGTGATGGGTTCCGTTTTAGGACTGAGGCCGGCCCCACCAGTCCAGCGCTGGCGGTGGGGCGTCCCTTGGGCCTGTCGATCGGATGGTCGGGTCGTCGGAAATCCTGCCCTGTGGCCCCGGCCCATTGGGTCGCGTCGGGATCGGCTGCCAGGCAGCGGAGGTATCTCCCCCCCAACCAGTTGCCGGCGCGCCAGATGCTGCCTCGCCCGCGGTACGCCAGACCGCGCCGGCAGCCGTGTCGGGTTGCCAGGTTGGTTGCAGCCGCTGGTCTGGGGGCTGCGGTGCCGGTAACACTTCGGGGTAGGGTGCCAGCCCGATTCCGGCAGGCAGCCGGCGCGGCACCGCTTGGAGCTGCAAGAGCTTGATCAGCAGCGCGATGGCAATGAGAGAGATCAGCTGAGTCACGATGGCGGCAAGTACGGCGAGAACGGGCGTGGGCTCCGCGGCGAGGCCCAGCAACGCAAGCGTCAGGCCGAGCAGCACGGCGATGACTCCGACGATCAAGCTGAGAATCGTCAGCAGGCGCGCATGGGGTGTGCGCTCACGCACCACGCAGAAGCTAACCAGGACCGCCAGCACGACCAGCGGCACAGGATTGGCGGCACGGGCACTCAGCACCAATCCCACATTCGCCGTGGGGCCCGGGTAGCTCGCCATCGCCACGATGGCGAGCACGATATTGAGCACCAAGGCTCCTAATGCAACCCAAGCGGCCGGCTCCCGCAACCGCAACAAACTCTCCATCCTTTCAGAGTAACGACAATGAGTGTGCGAGGCGGCGGCGCTCAGAAACTCCTCTGCGAGGTTGGCAGGCGCCTGCTGGTGATCACGAGTAACGAACGACACCAGCTTCCAAGGGCGCCGCGCGAGCAGAGATGAACCCTCTGCGAGCGTCGGTAGGCGCCCGCTGGTGACCGGAGGAGCGATGAGCGAAACACGCCCCTCGTTTCGCGAAGAGTGACGACGGCACCAGCTTCCAAGGGCGCCGCGTGAGCAGAGATAAAACTGCAACACTGGTGCGGTGCGGATCGTGATCTTGGCCGGTGGCGTGGGCGGCTCGAAGTTCGTGCTCGGGGTGCGTCGCGCCTACCCGACGGCAGATCTCGCAGTGATTGCCAATACTGCTGACGACATCACCCTGCACGGTTTGCGCATCTGCCCGGACCTCGACACGATCATGTACACACTGGGCGGAGGCGGAGATCCGGTACGCGGTTGGGGGCGTGAGGACGAGAGCTGGCGAGTCATGGAGGAGATGGTCTCCTACGGCGTCGAGCCCACCTGGTTCTCCCTCGGCGACCGTGATGTGGGCACCCATCTGGTACGGACCCAGATGCTGAATGCCGGCTATCGGCTCTCGGAGGTGACCGCGGCGCTCGGCACCCGCTGGCTGGCTCACGACGAGCGGCTCAGGTTGCTGCCGATGACCGATGACCGGGTGGAAACGCACGTGACAATCGCGGATCCCGAGGCGCAAGGTCAGCTACGGGCCGTGCATTTCCAGGAGTACTGGGTGCGGCTTCGTGCGCATCCCGACGCGCTTGCCGTCACCCTGGTCGGATTGGAGACCGCACGACCCGCACCCGGTGTCGTCGAGGCGCTCCAGCAGGCCGACCTGATCTTGGTCGCGCCGAGCAATCCCGTGGTCTCCATCGGTCCGATCCTTGCGATGCCGGGCCTGCGCGATGCAGTGCAGCGCGCACCCGCGCCGGTCGTGGGTTTCGCGGGGATTCTCGCCGGCTCTCCTGTGCTGGGCATGGCTCACCGATTGCTGCCCGCTATTGGCGTCGACGTCGACGCGGCCGCCGTAGGCCTCCACTATGGCGCCCGGTCGCGCGGCGGCGTACTGGACGCATGGGCGATGGATACCGCCGACGCTGCCTCCGCTGAACGCGTCCAGCAAGCGGGGTTGCGGGCCATCGTGACTGATCTGATCATGCGGGACCCGGCGAGCACGGCCGCCTTTGTCACCTATGCGATCAAGTCCGCCACATCATGATCGTCCGTGTCGGAGTGGACGATCTGGCGCCGAGTCGGGAGCCGTCCATGATCAGCATCTTCGCCCCTATCGGGATCGGGGAAGTTGTTGCCGGCACTGATCTTGCAACGGCAATACTTGCGGCCACTGAGGCCGACGCCCTTGGACCGCTCCGCGATGGCGATATCGTCGTTGTCACATCCAAGATCATAAGCAAGGCGGAGGACCGCATTGCGCCGGCCTCACAGCGCGCCGAGCTGATCACCTCGGAAAGCAGACGAACTGTTGCCCGCCGCGGAGAGACCCGCATCGTCCGCACCCACGGCGGCCTGACGATAGCTGCGGCCGGAGTCGATGCCTCTAACGTCTCGGCGGAGTCGATCTTGCTGTTGCCGCGAGATCCCGACGCCAGTGCTTCGGCACTCCGCGAGCAGCTGATTGCCGCTACCGGGCTTCGGCTGGGCGTGATCATCTCAGACACCGCAGGACGGCCGTGGCGGATGGGCCAAACTGATCACGCTATCGGGCTCTCCGGAGTCCGGGCCCTGCAGAACTATGTTGGGGCCAGCGACACGTACGGCAACGAGCTGCAGGTGACAGTCATGGCACTCGCCGACGAACTGTCGGCAGCCGCGGAGCTGGTGAAGGGCAAGTTGCGCGGACGCCCCGTCGCCGTGGTACGCGGCCTCGGTCTGCTGGTCGCGGAGGCCGATTCATCTGCGCGTGAGCTGCTCCGGGAACCGGAGAAGGACATGTTCGGTTTTGGAAGCCAGGAGGCGGTGCTGGCCGCGGCGCTGGCGGCCACCGAGCAGCAATATCGCTACGAGGAACTTGTCGCGCTCGGGCGCGCTGAGCAAACGTCCCGGCTGCTGGCTGGGACGAGATTAGGCAAAGAAGCCGAGGACCTGCTGCGTGCCATCATGTCTGTCGACCTGACTAACACTCAGAGTTTCGAGTTAGACTCGCCACTCCTTGAGACAGATCGGTAGGAGTGACCCAGGTGGCGAAAGCCAAGAGCGACGAGAAAGCCGCATCCAGCCCCGCAACCTCAACGAAGACAACGTCCGCGCCGCAAAGCCGGCGCGACAAGCTGGCCTCCTTCGAGGCCGCGCGGAAGAAGGAACAGCGCAACCGGACCATCCGGTTGCTCGTCATCTGCTTCGTGCTGGCCATGGCACTGCTGGCGTACCCGGTCTACCTCTTCGTCGATGACTATCGCGCCCGGAATGCGACAATCGCCGACATCGGCAGCAGTCTCGCTGACGCAGGGTGCGACCCGGTTGCTGAGCACGAGGCCACTGGCAGCCAAGATCACGTTCCGGATGGCACCAAGGTCCCCTATGACCCGACTCCGCCTGACTCAGGAAGCCACTACGCCAATCCGGCCCCGTTCACCAAACACTTCTACGCCGAAGCCGATCGACCCGCTGTGGAGACCCTGGTGCACAACCTGGAGCACGGCTACACAGTGGTGTGGTATCCCGCTGGCGCTCCGAGCAAGGAGATCACCAACCTGCAACGCGTCGCTAAGACCTTCGGCAGCGAGGAGTACAACCCGGCAGACAAGTTCATTGCAGCACCCTGGTCTGACGCCGATGGAGCAGGCTTCCCAGCCGGGAAGAACATCGTGATCACTCGTTGGACCGCAGACCCGAACGACCCAAGCAACCCCAGCATGCAGAAAGGTGTCCGGCAGGCCTGCACCAACGTCAGCGGAGCTGCGATCAAGGACTTCATGGCAAAGTACCCAGTCGCCAACTCGCCGGAGCCGAACGGCGCCTAACCTGCTCCGAATGGTCAGCGCCGGTGGTCGCCCGAGCGACCACTTAAGCTGACAAGTCGGGGACTTGACCGGTTATGCGTAACTGCCACCGAGCTGAGCGGTCACCTCGGCGACCAGTTCCTTGATCCGTTCTGCCTCTGAGATGGGGCAAACCAGAGTGATCTGCGGCGTCTGGACGATCACCGTGTCAGTGAGCCCGACGACCGCGACAACCCGGCCGCCTTCAGCATTGTTGATCACCAAGTTGTCGCGAGCGTCGACCAGTACCGCGACGCCATGAGTGGCGTTTCCTTGTTCGTCGCGCGGCAGCTGCTCGCCGAGCGCTGCGAAGCCGCCGACATCGTGCCAGGTAATGGGCAGCCGCACTGCGACGACGCGAGCACTCCCTTCGCCGCGCGAGACAGGCTCCATCACGGCATAGTCGACACTGATCTTGAGCAGCTCCGGGTAGATCTCCAACAGTCGATAAGGCGCCGTGGCCAGCTCCACGATCGCATCGTGCGTCTTTGGCTGCAACAGTTTCAGCTGGTCAAGCAGCGTACGGGCGCGCCAGACGAACATGCCGGAGTTCCACCAATATTCACCGGAGGCCAGATACTCCTCAGCAGTCGGGCGATCGGGTTTCTCTTTGAACTCAACGACCGAGAAAACATCTGGGTGACCTGGGATCGTCTCGCCGCGCCGCAGGTATCCATAACCGGTGTGCGCCGCCGTTGGCACCACTCCGAACGTCACCAGGAAGTCCTCGGCGCTCTCGGCCACTTCGAAGCCTTCAAGCATTGCGCTCTGGAACGCGGAGATCGGATGCATGATGTGATCTGCGGTGACCACCGCAACCACCGCGTCAGGATCACGAGCAGCCAGAACCGCCGCAGGCCACGCCACCGCATTCAGCGAGTCCCGGCCCTCCGGCTCGCCGAGGATGTTCGCCGGTTTCAGCTCGGGTAGCTCAGCAGCGACGACATCAGCGTAGTCGGCACCAGTGCAGACGAGTACGTGATCAGGCGGCACGATGCCCTCCAAGCGCTCGTACGCAATCCGCAGCAGGCTCTTGCCGCCAACCATCCGCAACAGCTGCTTTGGCATATCTTGTCGCGACAGTGGCCAGAGCCGCTTTCCTGATCCACCAGCCATGATCAACACGTAACGCATGCGGAAAGAGTAGCGGCGACGGGAGGGCAGGCGTAGCGCGTGCTCTTACGCTGGCGCCATGAGCGCACTTCTCGCCGAGCTACTGCAGCAGCGCGTCAGGACCAATGGCTCTGCGCCGCTGTTGACCTTTTACGACCTCGACTCAGGTGCGCGCACCGAGCTTTCGGCGACGAGCTTCAGCAACTGGGTGGACAAGACCTCCAATCTGCTCGTCGACGAGGTTGCTGTCGACGAGGGCGATGTGATCAGCATGCCGCTCGCCGTGGAGGCTCCCGGCCATTGGCTCACTGCGGTGTGGCAGCTCGCTTGCTGGCAAGTCGGCCTGGTGGTTGACATCACCAGCCCGTCCCTACCAACGGCAGTGGTGACGGGGCGGCGATGGCACGATC
>DASUYM010000238.1:0-27845 GCA_036377435.1 Propionibacteriaceae bacterium | reverse complement strand
CGTCCGGACGTAGCCGGGGTTGACGCAGTTGCTCGTCACGCCGTGCGGACCACCCTCCAGCGCGGTCACCTTGGACAGACCCTCCAGGGCGTGCTTGGCGGTTACGTACGCGGCCTTGTACGCCGACGCGCGCAGGCCGTGCACCGAGGACACGTTCACGATCCGGCCGTATCCGTGGGCGTACATGTACGGCAGGGCTGACCGGATGAGCCGGAACGGCGCTTCCACCATGATCATCAGCATCCTGTGGAACACCTCCGGATCCAGTTCCTCGATGGGGCTGACCCGCTGAACGCCGGCATTGTTGACCAAGATGTCCACCTCAAGCTGGATGCCGCTAAGGGCTGCCGGGTCGCTGAGGTCCAGCTGCCACGCCTCTCCGCGGGTTTCAGCGGCCACCGCCTGCGCCCCGGCCAGGTCGAGGTCAGCGATCTGCACCGCTACACCCAGTCCGGCGAGCCGCCGCGCGATTGCAGCACCGATTCCGCTCGCCCCGCCGGTGATCAATGCGGAACGGCCCTGCAGCCCTGACGAATCGTCCATGACCGACATTCTTTCTGATCAGCGCCGTTGCAGGCACTGGCGCCGGCGCAGGCCAGCCCAGGCGGGCACTCATTGCGTCGAGACAGGCAGCGAGCGGTGACCGGCCGGAGCCGCAGGCGACCCGTCTTGCGGGGGCCGGACACGAACCTTCCGGCTGACGGCCTTGACGACGCGATCACCCCTGATGTCAGGACAGTCCGGGCACAATGGCCGCGTCCATCATCTTGAGGTGCTCCTCAATGCTCGGCGCGGTATCCAATGCGCGGGAGGAGATCACGATGACGGCCCCCAGGTCCTGCACGACGGTGATCAGCTGCCTGTACCTGCCCGATGCACTGTAGGCGTCATGCGTCGCCAGCGGTGTGACCCACCAGAGATACCCGTAGCCTCGGATCTTGCCTTCGAGCTCGGGGACCTGGTTGGTGGAGGCCTGGGTGATGTAGTCGGCGTAGAGGATGCGCCGACTGTGCCACACCCCGCCGTTCAGCCAGAGCTCGCCGATCTTGACCATGTCTCGCGCTGTCAGCGCCAGACCGTACGATCCCGCGTGCACACCGTCTGGGTCACGGAGCCAGCGAAACGAGTTTGTGCTCACCACGTCGGGGTTATCGCGTTGGGCGATCGGGCCCTCGAACGCGGATTGGCTGTTGATCCCGAGCGGGTTGAACAGCTCATGCCGCGCGTAGGCGAGCGTCGACATGCCGGTGGCTTGGGCCAGCGCGCGGAGAGCAGGTGCGGTCCAACGTTGGAGTAGACGAATGTGCCCGGATCGACCTCCGGCCCCGCCTTGAGGACTCGTCTTACCAGCTTTGGCCTGGCCGTATCCGCCGTCGTAGAAGGCCGTCTAGCCGCCCGTCATGGTCAGCAGCTGCCGGACAGTCGTGCGAGCCGAGCTCTTCGACCTCGACGACCGGTGCTGCGGGAGCAGTTCGCCGAGTGTCTGATCCAGACTCTTCACATCACCCTTAGTCAAGGCGATGCCGACTAACGTCGACGTCACACTCTAAGTGGCCGAGTGGATCTCGGCGTACGCGGCTGCGTCGCTGTGGTAATACCGCTCGGCCAGCAGCTCGCTGCGCTGGCTGACCAGAACCGCCCGGATGTTTGCAGGTTGACCGAGCCGTGCGCGAGGTAGTCATCGATCACCGTTCCGAGCGCGGCAGGCGGCATAGCCGAACTCGCCACAGATGTCGGGCGGCACGGACGTGATGGGGTCGCTTTGTGGCTGCGCGCCGCACGCGACCGACACAGCCAGAAACGGCGCGACAATCATCGACCGCGCCAACCATCGCCGGTTGCGCATCATCAGCCGACCTTCCGCAGGCTGAGCTGTTGAGCCCAGGCTCAGCCCTGGTGCCAGCAGGCGGGATTGGCAAGGCCAGCGACGGCTCAGGTCGGCCTCGCAGTTCACCGCGCACTCCCGGCAGAAGTTTAGGCACCGAGCCGGGACCCACCGCAACCCTCGCCGCTTCGAGCGTGGCTCGTGCTATTCGGGGATGATCGCTACTGTCGATCTCCACAAGTGCACCTGGGCGAGCGTGTCCTGCGGTGGAAGTAACCGTGATGGCTGTGGTGATCGCCCCATACTGATCGCGACGCCGCATATACCACCTGGGCGTCGACCCCATGAACAGGAGGGACTCGTAACCGGCGCGCCCAGCCTCGACTCCGCTGAGCGACCGGTGCACGTAAGCGGACCCTCTACCGGGCCGTCGGGGTGCTGCTGGCGGCGTAGCCCTCGGATTCTCACCCGCTCGGTGCCGGTCGGGCGGAATCTGCCCTGGGCGACCGGGTCGGGTCACGATTCCGGGTCCGAAGTCCGATCGGCGTACGCGGCGGCCAAGCTCGGCCAGTAGTCGTCGAAGTCGGGCATGGGATTGCCGCACATGGCGGCGACGAGCCGGTCGAGGTAGTACTCCCAGCCGGGGCCGACCTCCTCGGACTTGGCCTCTTCGTCGAGGTGGTGCACGAAGCCCAGACGGGTGTGATTCGAGTCGATTGGGGTCAAGGTCGCCTCAATCAGCCAGGTACCGCCCTGGTCGTGGGTGCTCACGGCTAGGTGGGTCGGCGGCTCGCACGCAAGGATCTCCGCCCGGGACGTGGCATCGCCCTCCTCGGCCACCAGCGTCAGTTCCAGGGTGGCCCCGACACGAGGTTCGCCGGTCCAGGTGCAGAACCAGCGGGCGAGCCGGTCCGAGTCAGTGATGCTCGCCCAGGCATCGTCGATGGACCCGGGCAGGACGCGTTCCAGCACAAGATCGCGGCCGATTGCCGTGGGAATCATCTGGCCGGTCGGGGTGGGAGTCATGCGGTCTCCTTTTGTGATTGTGGTGGCGCGGTGCGCCGTTCGCGGCGGGTACGGCGTACTTCGGTCTCGAGCGCATCGAGCCGACCTGGCCAACCGCCGGACCCGGAAGCGGGACTGTCGGTCAGGGTGATCAGCCACGCCGTGACTGGAGCGAGCCCGTCCAATTCGAGGCGGTAGACCCGGCGCCGCCCGACGAGTTCGTCGCGGACCAGGCCGGCCTCCCGCAGCACCCGGAGGTGGCGGCTGACGGCGGGCCGGGAGATGGGAAAAAGCGCTGCGATTTCGCCGGCGCTGAGATCGCCGCGGGCCAGGGCGGACATGACCTCTCGGCGGGCCGGGTCAGCGACCGCCGTGAACACGTCCATGACCGAAAGCGTAACAGCATAGTTACGCTTTTGCCGAGCGACCAGAGTTTGGTGGCTTCCCGACCATCGGTTGAAGGCCGGTGCCACCGTCAGCGGAGCGGACATTCCGAGCTATGGTCCTGGGCGCCTACCCGACGGCTGGCAGCAGATGGTCTAGCGGGCGGGCCAGCCGCTTAGGGAGGAAGCGGCAGGCAAGTGGGTGACGCGCAGCGCCGACCAACTCGACCGGTGACTCCTTCGCCGACGACAAGATCGGCCCCGCTACCGCTGAACATGACCGCACCCTAGCCGTGGTGGCTGGTCATACCTCCGCATCGTCAAGCGTGCTTGGCGTTGGGCTCTTCCGGGACAACTTGCGCCACACCCAGCTAGATGGAATGTGCTGATCGAACAGCACGTACGCTCCAGTCGACTCGACCACCAGGGTGCCCTCAAGTTCTCGCCTCTCGGAGCCCTGCCCGGCGAACAACAACTCATCGTCGCGTGCCAGCACCGTCTCGCCATCAGGTGTCGGGACGGCTCTGCCGTCGCGGAGCAGCAGCAACGGGACCACCCGAAGTTGCCGTTCCCGATCCTCGGGGCTCCGCAGCAGGTCACCGAGTGCGACCCTGCCTTCCGCGAGCCAGCCGTCGAGAGCCGGCGCCTGCTCCCAGTCCAGCTTCACCTTCCAGAGGGCGGGGAGCTGGCGACCGCAGTTGTGCCGCAGCCGCTGGATGAGATCGGCCGCCCACTTGTCGCCCCGCGCCGGCATCTCCTGAATAAAGCGCCATAGCATCGGCGTGCTGATCTGGGCGTACACCTCATGCGCAACCACCTCGGTCGGCACCAGGAGTGCGTCCACCTGCATCGCCTGGAACAAGGCTGCACTGGTCGGCTGGTTCTGTCGCGCTGCGAGAAATAGTTGGGGGTTCAGACGGCGTGCGGTGGCAAGCATGGAGAGGTTGGTCGTGTCGTTGTCGGTGCCGGCTACCAGTCCGACGGCGCTCGGGAGGTCGGCCTGGGCCAGCACGTCCGGCTCGGAGGCGTCCCCGACGATCACTCCTGGCTCATGCGCGTCCAGCTCAGCCGGTTCGATGATGGTGACCGTGAGGTCCGCTGCTCGGAGATCCGCGGTGACCTCCCGACCGAAGCGACCATAGCCACACATCACCCATCGGCCGTCGGTGGGTGGACGGCCGCGCTCGGGCAGTTCCGCGCCCGGGCCGGCCTCAAGCCAGGTGAGCAGCTGGTAGGACGCCGGCGCGTTCAGCGCGAGCCGCAGATGCTCGCCGAATCGGTCGAAGGGGTTGACCACCGCCGGCGTCCCGAAGGCACGCATCCGCTCCGCGATCGGGGCCGAGATGGTCCGCGAGACGACGGGAAGGTCAGGACGTATCAGCGCAGCTGTCATCGTGACGGCGAGGTTAGTCTCGTCGTCGTTGGTGAGCGCCAGCACGCCGGCGCAGGAGGGATGCCCGAGACCTGCTGCGCTCAGGTGGTGCGGATTGGCGGCGTCGGCCACCAGGCCAGGGATGTCCGCGTGATAGGACCCAAGATCGAGGGCGTCGACGCGGTCGGAAGACTCGTCGATCACCACGAGCTGCTGTCCGAGCGCGTCGAAGGCCTTGGCGAGCAGCTCGCCCGCGCGTCCGTAACCGACCATCAACAGAAAGGGCTCACGCAACCGCGCCACCTTCCGGGTGAACCCCCGCAGCGCCAGCGCGTGCCGGAACGACCGGTCCTGGACAAGCGTCAGCAAGGAGCCGATCGCATAAGCCCAGCCGACCACCGAGAGATAGATCGAGAAGGTGACCCAGAGCCGCTGTGCGGGTGTGAACGGCCACGGCAGCTCGCCGAACCCGATCGTGGTCGCCGTGTAGCTCATGAAGTAGAACGCCTCGAAGAGACTGATGCGCGCGGGCTGGCCATCCGGACCGACACCGGGGATCAGCGTGAGGCCGACCACGCTCACCGAGAAGATGACGATGAGGATGATCAGCGGCGCCCGCATTCGCCGCATGACCAGGAAGATCGTCGAGGATGCCTGGCTCGACGACTCGATGTGCACGCGCGACGGGGGGCTCGGCGCGCGACGGCCGAACAGCTGAGCCCAGAAGACCAGTAGCGGGTTGCTCACTAGTGCACCAGCCTCAACCGCGGTGGAACGTGACGGTCTCCGTCAACAGCAGCACGACCGAGACCAGGTTGGCCAGCAGTGCGCCACCGGACAGGGAGACCATGCTGGCCGTATGGGCCGCAGTCATGCCCTGCGCCGAGATCTCCTTGGCCCAGACCCAGACGACGGTGGCCGCGACCAGCTGCAGATCCGCTACCAGACTGGTCGCCAGGTGCACCGCGCCGATCTGCGTGCGGTCGCCGAACTTCAGCACGGTGGCGATCAGGCTGACAGCGAGCGCGGCGAACAGCTCGTAGATGTTGTGCAGATCCGGATTCGCGATGTCTCCGATGAAGAACCCGAAGTTGAGCGTTGCCGCGAGCAGCACGAAGAAGCCGAAGATGACCTTCTCGAGATTCATGCCCCTCCTTCCCGGCTCGGTTGCCGGTGGTTGGTCGCCGATGTTGGAAGTGATCAAACTGTCTCACGCCAGGCTGGGACCGCGACCCCGACCGTGGGCTCCGTATGTCAAGGTGTGAGGGATCTGACCGGTTCACGATCGACTTCGAGGGGTGGCGATGAGCAACCCGGTAGAGTCCGGCGCGGCGGCGGAGACCATCCGGACTGTCGGCCAGTGGCAGGTCCCCGCCCTCGGCGCCGGCACGTGGGCGCTGGGTGGGCCCTGGGAGTTTGCGGGCGCCCCTGCCGGTTGGGGTGAGGTCGACGACGAAGTGTCGATCGCCGCTGTTCGCGCCGCGTACGAAGGTGGCGTGCGGCTGTTCGACACAGCCGACGCCTACGGCTGTGGCCATGCCGAACGCGTTCTCGGGAAGGCGGTCGCACCGTTCCGCGACGACGTGGTGGTTGCGACAAAGGTCGGGCTCGTCTTCGACGAGGCCACCCGCAGAGGCAATGGCATCGACATCAGCCCGGCCCACATTCGGCGGGCCTGCGAGGCAAGCCTGCGCAGGCTGGGAACCGACCACATCGACCTGTACCAGCTGCATCCGGGCGAGGTCACCGCGAATCAGGCGCCGGCCGTGGTCGAGGTTTTCGACCAACTCGCCGCCGAAGGGAAGATCCGCAGCTACGGGACGGCCAACGAGGCCGTGACTGTCATCGATGTCTTCGCCGCAGGCGCTGGATGCGTCTCGGTGCAGCAGCAGCTGAACGTCTTCGGCGCGAACGAGGACGCGCTGGCGCGCTGCGAGGCCCACGATCTCGCTGTACTCGCTCGTAGCCCGCTCGCGATGGGGTTCCTGTCTGGCAAGTACCGTTCGCGCGATCAGCTTGCACTCGGTGATGTCCGCCGGGAGACGCCACACTGGGACTACTTCACCGAGGCCGGCATGCCGCGGTGGCAGCAACGACTGGCCGAGGTTCGCGACGAGCTCTGTACCGGCAAGCGCACCCTGGTGCAGGGTGCGCTTGCGTATGTCTGGGCACGCTCGCACAGGTCGGTCGCGCTCGGCGGTATCAGGACACCCGAACAGGCCAGGGAACAGTCAGGTGCACTCGCCTATGGGCCGTTGACATCGGCTCAGGTCGCCCGCATCGACGCGCTGGTCGCTTCTGCCTGATCCTCGTGGGAAGGCATTGGGCCCATCTGCTGGCGGCCGACTTCGACGCCGTAGTCGCGGCCTGCCGGGACAGGGGTGTGCGGCTGCTGCTCGACGGCGTCTTCAACCATGCCGGCCGAGACTTCCCACCGGTCGCGCAGGCACTGGCCGAAGGACCAGGATCAGCGGCCCAGGATTGGGTGTCCCAGCTCTACGACACCGGCGGTGTGCAGGGGCCTCGCCGAGGCCCCAGGCGGCATCGACGCGTTCGGCGACACCCCAACCTTCCGGTCGACGAACCGCCCATCGTCCGCGATGACCTCGCAGCGTCAGGCGAACCGATCTGGCCGGGGTTTGGCCTGAGGCATCAGCGAACCAACGTCCCGCATGCCAATCCATCGAAGGCCCACAGCGGCGAGGGGCGTTTCGCTGTCGGAGAACACCCGGAACCTGGGAAGAAAATCATCGGCAAGAGCCTTGAGTCTATGACGCTCAACTCTGTGAGCTGACTCTTGTGGAAGGCGAATCTGATGTCGACAACCCGGCTACCTGTCTTGTTCCTCACCGACCTAGTCGTGCTGCCAGGAATGGTGGTGCCGATCGAGCTGGACGACGCCGCGCGCGCAGCGGTGGATACGGCAAAAGCGCACAGTGACGACGCGCTGCTGGTCGCGCCTCGTCTTGAGGACCGCTACGCCGCTTACGGTGTCGCGGCTTCGATCGTGCAACTTGGCCGGCTGGCGACAGGCGAACCTGCCGCAGTGATCAAGGCCGAACGGCGCGTCAAGATCGGCTCCGGGGTATCCGGGCCGGGCACTGCGCTCTGGGTCGAGGCTGAGGACCTTCCAGAGACTGCGCACGACACAGAGGAAGTCCGAAAGCTCGCCGGTGAGTACAAGGGACTTGTGGTTGCAACGCTGCAACGCCGCGACGCCTGGCAGGTCATCGACACGGTCAACCGCGTTACAGACCCCTCCACGTTGGCTGACCTGGCTGGGTACGCGCCCTGGCTGAGCGACGAGCGGAAGCGCCAGCTGCTGGAGACCCCTGATGTCGTCGAACGACTGTCGGCGCTGATCGAGTGGACCAAGGCCTACATCGCCGAGACCGAGGTCAACGAGAAGATCGCTGACGATGTTCGCGAGGGCATGGAGAAGAGCCAGCGGGAGTTCTTGCTACGTCAGCAGCTGAATGCGATTCGCAAGGAATTGGGCGAGGACGAGCCGGACGGGGCTGAGGATTATCGATCCCGCGTTGAGGCGGCCGACCTGCCCGATGACGTGCGCAAGGCCGCACTCCGTGAGGTCGGCAAGCTCGAGCGGGCCAGCGACCAGAGTCCTGAGTCTGGCTGGATCCGCACCTGGCTGGATACCGTCCTCGAGCTGCCCTGGAACACCAAGACCACCGACTCGACCGACATCAATGCCGCCCGCGAGGTGCTGGACGCCGACCACCACGGCCTTGAGGACGTCAAGGATCGGATCGTGGAGTACCTCGCGATTCGTGCCCGGCGCGCGGAGCGCGGATTGGAGGTTATCGGCGGCCGTGGCTCGGGCGCTGTAATGGCGCTGGTCGGCCCGCCTGGTGTGGGCAAGACCTCGCTGGGCGAGTCGGTCGCCAGGGCGTTGGGCCGTAAGTTCGTCCGCGTCTCCCTTGGCGGCGTACGCGACGAGGCTGAGATTCGAGGTCACCGGCGCACCTATGTTGGCGCTCTTCCGGGACGGATCGTTCGTGCCATCACCGAGGCGGGGTCGATGAACCCGGTCGTGCTACTCGACGAGATTGACAAGGTCGGTTCGGACTATCGCGGTGACCCCGCTGCTGCCCTTCTTGAGGTGCTCGATCCTGCGCAGAACCACACCTTCCGTGATCACTATCTGGAAGTGGATCTCGACCTCTCGGATGTGCTGTTCCTCGCCACGGCCAACGTGGTCGAGACGATTCCTCAAGCGCTCCTCGACCGGATGGAACTGGTGAGCCTTGACGGCTACACCGAGGACGACAAGATCGCCATTGCCCGGCAGTTTCTGCTGCCGCGGCAGCTTGAGCGCGCCGCGTTGACCACCGATGAAGTGACGCTAGGCGATGACGCGTTGCGGGAGATCGCTGCGAACTACACCCGCGAGCCTGGCGTACGCCAGCTCGAGCGGTTGCTCGCGAAGCTGCTGCGCAAGGCAGCGACAAAACTTGTCAGCGCGACTGTTCAGCCGGGATTGGTGATCGAGGCCGGCAACTTGCGTGAATACCTCGGCCGGCCGCGGTTCACGCCGGAAGCTCATGAGCGTACGTCTGTCCCTGGGGTTGCAACTGGCCTTGCTGTCACCGGTCTCGGCGGTGACGTGTTGTTCGTGGAGGCATCGGCGCTGGAGGGTCCCTCGCAAGGTTCCGGATCCGGCGGCCTGACGCTGACGGGGCAACTGGGCGAGGTGATGAAGGAGTCGGCCCAAATCGCGCTCTCGTACGTACGCGCACACGCCGACCAGCTCGGCATCGCCGACCCGGCGATCCTTGATCGTCACATTCACATCCACGTTCCCGCAGGCGCGGTCCCCAAGGACGGCCCCTCGGCCGGAGTCACCATGGTGACCGCTCTGGCTTCATTGGCACTTGGTAGGCCGGTACGGTCCGATGTCGGCATGACCGGCGAGGTGACGCTGAACGGGCGGGTGCTGCCGATCGGCGGAGTGAAGCAGAAGCTGCTGGCGGCTCAGCGGGCCGGTTTGACGACCGTCTTCGTCCCGAAGCGAAACGAGCCGGATCTCGACGATGTGCCAGCCGACGTGCTCGAGACGATCACCGTCGTTCCGACGACCGATGTTGCCGAGCTAGTCGCCTTGGCCATCGAGCCGGTCTCGTCGGCCAATGACACCCTGGTCGCTGCCTGATTCCTCGCCTTGGCCATCGAGCCGGTCTCGTCGGCCAATGACACCCTGGTCACTGCCTGATTCCTCGCCTTGAGGATCACCCGTGGCCAGCCGGTCCTGGTCGTACCTCGACTTGACCAGGCTGGCCACGGTTGTGATCGTGAGGGTCACGATGATCACCGTCAGCGAGACCCAGATCGGAATCTCACCGTCGTAGGGCAGCCAGTCCGCCAGATGGTAAGAGTGCAGCGCGTGCAAGATCAGCTTGACGCCGATGAATCCCAGGATGATCGACAAGCCGACCGATAGATAGACCAGCCTGTCGAGAAAGCCGCCGAGCAGGAAGTACAGCTGCCGAAGGCCCATCAGAGCGAACACGTTGGCGGTGAACACCAGGTATGGCTCCTGGGTGAGGCCGTAGATCGCCGGGATTGAGTCCAGTGCGAAGAGCAGGTCAGTGCTGCCGAGCGCGATGATCACGATAAGCATCGGAGTGATCAGTCGCTTGCCGTTCTCCACTACGGTCAGCTTCGTACCGCGGTAGTCCGTTGTTGCATTGAATCGACGCCTGACGAATCGCAGAACGACATTGTCAGGAGGCTCGTCCGTTTCCTCTTCCTGCTTGCGGTAGTCGAGATAGAGCTTCACGGCGGTCCAGATCAAGAACGCCCCAAAGGCGAAGAAGATCCAGCTGAACCGGTTGATGGCCGCAGCCCCCAACGCAATGAAAATGCCGCGAAAGACGAGTGCCAGGATGATGCCGACAAGCAGCGCGAACTGCTGAAGCTGGCGCGGAACTTTGAGCTTGGTCAGGATGACCAAGAAGATGAACAGATTGTCGATCGAGAGGCTGTACTCGGTGATCCAGCCGGCAAAGAACTCGCCTGCGTAACGCGCACCGGCGAGGGCCCATACGCCGAAGCCGAAGACCACCGCCAAAGTCACATAGATGCCGATAAAGAGGCCTGCCTCTTTCATTGACGGCTCGTGCGGACGGCGACCGATGATGAGCACATCGATGACAAGGATGGTCACCATCACGACGACGGTGATGATCCAGGTGTAGAGGTGAACCTCCATATGGTCCTTCCGAGACGGGAGTCGGCGAACGATTCGGTCTCGGAGGTCTCTTCCGCCAGGGTCCGGCCGAAGGCACCGGGTGTTCTGGAAGGAATAGCTCCTATCCGGAACGATCCGTGATGACGATGCCCCCGCGAAGGAATACTCCCCTCCGGCATTCAGTATGTCAGGAGTATGCGAATCCCTTCACATCAGGATTCAGCGGTTGGCCTCCACCATCTGACGAAGCTCCTTCTTGAGGTCTGCTATCTCATCGCGCAGTCGAGCCGCAAGTTCGAACTGCAGATCGGCCGCGGCCGCGTGCATTTGCGTAGTGAGCTCTTGTACGAGGTCGGCGAGATCGCCCGCGGGCATCCCTGCCAATCGGCGTGCGTGTGCACTCACATCCTTGGCCCCGAGGGAAGGAACGGGAGCCCGGCCGCGCCCCCGCTGCCGTCCGCCGAGCAGGTCGTCGGTGTCGGCGTCCTCTCGAGCCAGCATGTCGGTGATGTCGGCGATCTTCTTCCGAATTGGCTGCGGATCGATGCCGTTGGCGAGGTTGAACGCCACCTGCTTGGCTCGGCGGCGGTTGGTCTCATCGATTGCGGCGGCCATCGAGTCGGTGATCGAGTCCGCGTACATGTGGACCTCGCCCGAGACGTTCCGGGCGGCTCGGCCGATCGTTTGAATCAGACTCTTCTCGCTCCTCAAGAACCCTTCCTTGTCGGCATCGAGGATGGCGACCAGGGAAACCTCCGGAAGGTCCAGGCCCTCGCGGAGCAGGTTGATGCCGACAAGGACGTCGAACTCCCCGGTCCGCAGCTCTCGCAGCAACTGGATCCGCTGCAACGTGTCCACCTCTGAGTGGAGGTATCGGGTGCGAATGCCGTTCTCGAGCAGATAGTCGGTGAGATCCTCGGACATCTTCTTGGTGAGCGTGGTCACCAGCACGCGCTCGCGCCGCTCGGTCCGCAACCGGATCTCACCCATTAGATCGTCGATCTGGCCATGAGTGGGCTTGACGATGACTTGCGGGTCCACGAGCCCGGTCGGTCGAATCAGCTGCTCAACGAAGCCAGAGGATTTCGCAAGTTCGTAATTTCCCGGCGTTGCAGACAGATAGATGGTCTGGCCGATGCGTTCCACGAACTCCTCGAAGCGGAGCGGGCGGTTGTCCATCGCGCTCGGCAGCCGGAAGCCATGTTCCACCAGCGTCCGCTTCCGAGACATGTCACCCTCGTACATTCCTCCGATCTGAGGCACGGTGATGTGCGACTCATCGATGACCAGGAGAAAGTCTGATGGGAAGTAATCGAGCAGGCAGTTCGGCGGGCTGCCGGGCGCCCGGCCATCAATGTGTCGGGAGTAGTTCTCAATGCCCGAGCAGGTCCCGATCTGTCGCATCATCTCAATGTCATAGCTAGTGCGCATCCGCAAGCGCTGCGCCTCCAGCAGCCGCTGCCGGCGCTCGAGCTCGGCAAGCCGATCAGTCAGCTCGACCTCGATCCCGGCGATGGCCCGCTCCATCCGCTCCGGGCCCGCGACGTAGTGGCTGGCAGGGAAGAGGTACACCTCACGGTCCTCAGTGACCACCTCACCGGTGAGGGGATGCAGCGTGCTCAGCTTCTCGATCTCGTCGCCAAAGAACTCGACCCGGACGGCCAACTCTTCATACATCGGAAACACCTCGAGGGTGTCTCCCCGCACCCGGAAGGTTCCGCGGCTGCCGGCGAGGTCGTTGCGCGCGTATTGGACGCCCACCAGCCGGCGCAGCAATGCGTCTCTGTCGAGCTCCTCGCCGACCCGGAGTGTGATCATCCGCCCGACGTACTCCTGCGGCGTGCCGAGGCCATAGATGGCCGACACCGTTGCGACCACGATGACGTCGCGGCGGGTGAGCAAGGAATTCGTCGCCGAGTGCCGCAGCCGCTCGACTTCCTCGTTCAGCGAGGAGTCCTTCTCGATGTAGGTGTCGGTCTGCGGCACGTACGCCTCAGGCTGGTAGTAGTCGTAATAGGAGACGAAGTATTCGACCGCGTTTCGAGGGAAGAACTGGCGGAGTTCGTTCGCGAACTGTGCCGCCAGCGTCTTGTTCGGCTGCATGACCAGGACTGGCCGCTGCAAGCGCTCAGCGAGCCAGGCGATGGTGGCCGTCTTGCCGGTGCCGGTGGCACCAAGCAGGACGACATGCTGTTCGCCGCTGCCGATCCGTCGCTCGAGCTCGTCGATTGCCTGGGGCTGGTCCCCGGACGGCGAGAAATCACTCTCCACCTTGAAGGGGGCGACCGCCCGCTGCAGGTCTTCAATCGGACGCATGGCGCGAGCCTACGTGACGCTTCTGACAGTGATTTGCGCGCGCAACCGCGCGAACAGCCGCCCTTCGGGCGGGCTGCTCCATGGGCTGACAAGACGTGAATGGTGCGACGAAGGGTCGGCAGCTGTCGGCTGGGGTCGAAGCGTTCGGAGGTAGCGGCTGGAGGTAGACGGCGGCCTCTCCATGTCGAGCGTCGTATCGATCACAGCTGCTGCGGCAGCGCGCATGAGAAGAGCGGCGAGATGCCGCCCTGTTCCCCCGAGTGATGGGCTGCCATCTTCTCGCTTATCCTCCGGCGGCCTGACTCCGCAGCATGGAGTTGATCATCGATGCGAAGTCGGTGTTCAACTGAGCCGTGTCGACGTTGGGAGTGAAGTACGCGGTGCCAATGACCGTCACGCCATCGCTCTGGCGAACCGAGGCGAGGGAGAACAAGAGCAATTTCGTCGTGCCCTGGCCACCACTGACGGTCACCTCGGCAACACAGGATGCTGCCTTCATCCTGGTGGTACCAACTTCGGCATCCTTCGACTCCTGGAACTTGCCGTTGGACGTGCCCTCAGCAACATTGCGGTGCCATGCATCGCACAGCTGATTCGGGTTAGTGGACTGCGAGATCTGAAGCGATTGACCGAGAAAGACGCTCTTCCCGTCGGACAGCTGCGCCACGTTCTTGCCGGTCTTCTTGACCTCCCAGCCACCGGCGGGTGTGAGCTCGATCCCGTTGCCGAGATTGATGGTGCCGCCAGTCGGTGGCTGCGATGTCGCGGTGGGTGTGGGCTGCGGTTCCTGAGTCGTCGGCTGCCCCGTGGGCTCCGGGGTCGGCTCCTCTGTCGGCGGTACAGGCTGGCTGGGGGTGATCGTGACCCCCGGCTGCTCGGCACCGCCTCCCCGCGTGAGCACCATGATGATGCCGCCCACGGCCGCCAGGAGCACGATTGCGGCAGCGACGATCGCGATGATCATTACAGGGCTTTTCTTGGCTGGTCCCCCCTGGGGACCAGGACCGCCAGTCGTTGGTCCCTGAGGCCCATAGCCCCCTGGCTGCTGAGGGGGATATCCACCCGAAGGGGGCTGGGGTGCATAGGCACGCTGTGGCGGATATCCGCCGGCTCCCGGCTGTTGAGGCGGGTATCCCGGCTGAGGCGGATATCCCCCGGGTTGCTGAGGCGGATAGCCGCCAGGCCCCTGAGGTGGGTAGCCGCCCTGGGCGCCCCACTGACCCGGGTGCTCCGTCATGACCGACCCTCCTCCTCGTCGTAGAACCGGTCACGCGGGTCCTTCGATCCCTCGCTCTCGTCATGGACAGTCGTCTGATCGGAGGCCGCCTGCGCCGCATCCTCACCCCGCGCAGCCGGTTGCTCGCCGGCCACCGGCGTATCAAACCCGGGAACAATCGATTCCTCCGGGCCGGCCGTCGTCAGCACCGCCCCTACCTTTGGCCTCGACGCCTTGGCTTGGACCCGTACTGCAGTGCCGCAGGCGTTGCAGAAGGCGGCATGCTCCAGCAGCGGCATCTCGCAGTGCGCGCAGTATTGAACCTCACGAGCCCCAGTCCCGCGTTCTTGGGCGGAGCGCTCCAACGCGGCCTCCATCAGGCCGACATGCAGCACATTGCGAACCCGCAGGATCAAGATCGCCAGGATGATCAGGCCCCAGAGAATGCTCAGCACCACGCCGAGCGTCGCGTCGCCGACGAAGGAGAACAGATACGTGCCAGCCTGGTAGGCAGCGTTGGCCAGAATGGCCTCGCCAACCCCGCGGAAGTAACGCGGCGTGAATCCGTCGTAGCCGCGGCCAAGACCAGAGAACTCGGCGACGGCGATACCACTGGCGGTGCCGATGATGAGCGGCTTGACGAAGCCTTCGAGAAAGATCAACGACACCCAAAGGCCGGGATCGCTGGCCTGCAGCCCACCGGTCAGCAGATCCCAGTGGCGAACCAAGGTATCGAAGCAGGAGTAGGAAACCCCACTGATCACTCCAAAGGTCAGGCCGTCCATCAGGTCGTCGAACTCGGGGCGTCTGGCCAGCAGGATCGGACCGATCTGCCGGATCGCCTCGCCGACAATCGGTACCGCCAGCGCCACCAAGAGGAAGGTGCCGACGGTTGGCGCAGCACTCAACGAGCCTTCGTATGTCGTGGTGCCGTACGGCACCGGTCCGCGGAGATAGGTCCACAAGATCGTAAAACCGACGGTCAGCGCGCCGGTCAGCAAGAAGGCGAACCCGGTGACGATGACCGGCTCGTCCTCCCAAAGGTTCACGTCGTAGATGTAAACGATGTAGACCACTGGCACGGCAAAGGCAGCCACCAGCACGGCAATCGGCATCGCGCCGAAGATCGCGGCGATCATGGCCACAACGATGGCGATGGTCAGTGCGATCCGGTACGTCTGCGGACGCTGGCCAGCACCCCGAGGCATGATCGAGGAGATCAGGGCAAACGAGGCGACCGGCTCGTCCGGCCTGGCAGCAAAAGACTTCCGCCGGGCGAGGTCCGCCAAGCGCTGGTCCTGTCCACAGACGTGGCAGAAGAGCGCGCCTTGGGGGAGCTCAGCCCGACACCGTGGGCATTCCAACCTTGACCTCCTTGAACCTGCCAGTCAGCAAACCTGGCATCGACAAGCCTCTCGGCTCAGACCTGCGTCCACGACCTCGAGCACTGCGAGTATGTCATTGTCGGGCGACAGCCGAGCTGAGTTCTGCCCAGAGGGCATCGATCTGTTCCCTCAACTGGGTCACGCTTCCGGTGTTGTCCAAGACCACGTCAGCCGCGCGCGTGCGATCTTCGCGACTGGCCTGCGCGGCGATCCTGGACTCGGCTTCAAGGCGCGTCAATCCATTGCGCACGATCAGCCTCTGGATCTGTGTTTCATGATCAGCGTCCACGGTGACCACAAGATCGAAGTCCTCGTCCTGGCCGGTCTCGACCAGCAGCGGGATCACATGCACCACGACTGCCGCGTCGCCAGCGGCCCGTTCGAGCTCGGCGGCCCGAGCTCGGACGGCAGGGTGCACAATTCGCTCGAGATCACGACGTGCGAGCGGATCAGCGAAGACAATCTGCGCGAGCCGCGCCCGGTCGAGTTGCCCGTCTTTGAGTACCTGTGCACCAAAACGGTCGATGATCGCGGCAAGCGCTGGAGTGCCTGGCTCGACGACCTCGCGGGCCAGTACGTCGGCGTCGATGATGATCGCACCGCGCGCCGCAAGCTCGTCGGCCACCATGCTTTTCCCGGACGCGATCCCGCCGGTCAGGCCCACCCGCACCATGGCCGCAGCCTATGCGGGCCTGCGCCGGACTATGGCAGGAAGCCCGCTTCGCCGACTGCAGGAGCTAGCGGCTTTGGGCTACGTGTAGGTAGGCCTGGCGCAGGTCGGCGAGCGACGAAGGGGGCGAATCTGGCGGGCTGCCTGTCAGAGCCCAATGGGCGCGCTCACTCGAGATCAGCTGCCGCCGGTCAGCTTCTGACGAAGCGCCTGCAGAGCCTCGTCGGAGGCAAGAGACCCCTCCGACCCGGTTGGCGTCGGCGTCGGCGCAGCATCGGAGGAGTAACTCGATGATGAGGGCGCGGACGCGCCATCGGCATCTTCCACCTGCTTCTTGTGCGCCTCCCACCGGGCATGCGCCTCGGCATACTGCTGCTCCCAGGCCGCGCGCTGGTCCTCGTAGCCTTCCAGCCACTCGCCGGTCTCCGGGTCGAAGCCCTCTGGGTAGAGGTAGTTGCCCTGATCGTCGTAGGAGGCGGCCATGCCGTACAGCGTCGGGTCGAAGTCGTCAGCAGTCGCGTCGACGCCTTCGTTCGCCTGCTTCAGCGACAGCGAGATCCGGCGACGCTCCAGGTCAATGTCAATGATCTTGACCATCACGTCGTCGTTGACCTGGACCACCTGCTCGGGAATCTCCACATGCCGCTCAGCCAGCTCGGAGACGTGTACCAATCCCTCGATGCCCTCCTCCACGCGAACGAACGCACCGAACGGGACCAGCTTGGTGACCCGACCGGGCACGATCTGACCGATCTGGTGGGTACGGGCAAAGGCCTGCCAGGGGTCTTCCTGAGTCGCCTTGAGTGACAACGAAACGCGCTCGCGGTCCATGTCAACGTCGAGCACCTCGACGGTGACCTCCTGGCCAACCTCGACCACCTCGGAGGGGTGGTCGATGTGCTTCCAGGACAGCTCTGAGACGTGCACCAGACCGTCCACGCCGCCAAGATCAACAAACGCGCCGAAATTGACGATGGAGGAGACGACGCCCCGCCGGATCTGACCCTTTTGCAGCTGGGTAAGGAAGTTCTGGCGGACCTCAGATTGGGTCTGCTCCAACCAGGCGCGGCGTGACAACACGACGTTGTTACGGTTCTTGTCCAGCTCGATGATCTTGGCCTCGAGCTCCATGCCGACATACGGCTGAAGGTCACGGACCCGCCGCATCTCGACAAGCGAAGCAGGCAGGAATCCCCGCAGGCCGATGTCGATGATCAGGCCGCCCTTGACCACCTCGATGACCTGACCGGTGACGACGCCGTCCTCCTCCTTGATCTTCTCGATCGTGCCCCAGGCGCGCTCGTACTGGGCGCGCTTCTTGGAGAGGATGAGGCGGCCTTCCTTGTCCTCTTTTTGTTGGACAAGGGCCTCGACCTCATCGCCAACGCTGACGACCTCGAACGGGTCGACGTCATGCTTGATCGAGAGCTCCTTGGACGGGATGACCCCTTCGGTTTTGTAGCCGATATCGAGAAGAACCTCGTCACGGTCAACCTTGACAACGGTGCCGGTGACGATGTCGCCGTCATTGAAGTATTTGATGGTCTTGTCGATTGCCTCGAGAAAGGCTTCGGGCGAACCCAGATCGTCGACAGCGACTTGCGGTGGTGCCTCAAGAGAGGACGTCATGTAGTAGGGCTCCGGTAAATGTGAAATCGTTCTTGGGTGCTGCGGCCCTATCCGTAGAAGCCGAACACGCTGCTGACAACCGACGACCCGTACGAGCGTGACCTACTCCGTCCGAAGTCGCGCAGGCCACAGCGACGGTAAAGGTTATCGCCGCGCGCCAAACAGGGTCAAACGTGAAGCCGAGCCGTTACCGATTCGCGGCTGGAAAGCAGTGTGCAGGCTAGTGCGCCGCGTCATGCCAGGAACGCCCTACCCCGACCGAGACCTCCAGCGGCACCTTCAGCGACACGGCTTGGCCCATCTTGGTGCGCACCAGCTCTTCAAGTGGTTCTCGCTCCCCCGGCCCGACCTCAAAGACCAGCTCGTCATGCACCTGGAGCAGCATCCGACTGCGCATGCCAGTGTCATCGAGCGCCTTCTCGACATCGAGCATCGCCACCTTGATGATGTCCGCGGCTGAGCCCTGGATGGGCGCATTCAGGGCCATTCGCTCGGCCATCTCGCGCCGCTGGCGGTTGTCGCTCATTAGGTCCGGGAGGTAGCGGCGACGACCGAGGATGGTCTCGGTGTATTCCGTGCGCCGCGCGTCGGCCACTAAAGAGTGCAGGTAGGTGCGCACGTCGCCGAACCGTTCGAAGTACTCATCCATCAGCGCCTTTGCCTCAGAAACCTCGATGTTCAGCTGCAGACTGAGCCCGTACGCGCTGAGCCCGTACGCCAGGCCGTAGTTCATCGCCTTGATCTTGGCCCGCTCAGCGGGAGTGACCTGTCCGGGCTCGACACCGAAGACGCGCGATGCGGTAACCGTATGGAAATCCATGCCTGACTTGAATGCCTCAATCAGGCTCTCGTCCTCGCTGGCATGGGCCATGATGCGCATCTCGATCTGCGAGTAGTCCGCTGACATCAGCGCGTCGTATCCCTCGCCCACCACGAATGCCTGCCGAATCCGGCGGCCTTCCTCGGTGCGGATCGGGATGTTCTGCAGGTTAGGGTCGGTGCTGGAGAGGCGGCCGGTGGCCGCTATGGTCTGCGCGTAGGTGGTGTGGATGCGGCCGTCGTCGGCCACCGCCTTGAGCAAACCCTCGACGGTCTGCTTGAGCCGGATCGCATCCCGATGAACCAGCAAGTGTGCCAGGAACGGGTGCTCTGTCTTGACGTAGAGCTGCTGCAGTGCCTCCGCGTCGGTGGTGTAGCCAGTGCGCGTACGCCGCGTCTTCGGCATTCCGAGCTCGTCGAACAACACAACCTGGAGCTGCTTGGGCGAGCCGAGATTGATCTGCTTGCCCAGCACCTGGTACGCCTCGCTCGCGGCACGGTTGACGGTGGCAGCAAACCCGGCCTCGAGGGCCTCCAGATGGTCAATGTCGACGGCGACCCCGGTCTGCTCCATCCGCGCCAATGTGCGCAGCAACGGGAGCTCGACCCCGTAGAGCAGGCTGGTTCCATTGCGCTGCTCGATGTCGACGTCCAGCGCGTCGGCCAGATCAATGACCGCTCGGGCGCGAACCATTGATGCCTCGGCTGCCACCTTCGCGCCGGAGTCGTCATCGCCGAAGTCCAGCGCAAGCTGGTTAGGGTCATCAAGATCAGGCGCACCTTCGACCCTGAGCTCCCGCTTGAGATATCGAATGGTCAGATCGGCAAGATCGAAGGTTCGCTGGTCAGGGCGGGTGAGATAGGCCGCCAGCTGCGTATCGGAGGTCAGGCCGGCGAGGTCCCAACCGCGGGCCCAGACGGCGAGGAGAGGTCCTTTGGCGTCGTGCATCGCCTTGTGCCGTTCGGGATCAGCGAGCCAGCTCGCGAGGGCGTTCTCATCAGACGGTCCGAGCTCGGAGACCACGACGTACGCCGCCGCCCCGTCACCGGCGGCCAATGAGAGGGCTGTGACATCGCCGCTCCCTGAGCCCCAGTGACCGATGATGTCGACGCCTGTGCGATCACCGGCGGCGTGCTCTGCGAGCCAGCTTCCCAGCTCGCCCGGCTCGAGTCGGGCCGCATCGACGTCGAAACCACCTTCCGGCACCACCTCGGCTTCATTGGGCAATGCCTCAAGCAGCCGATCGCGCAGCACGCGAAACTCCAGACCATCGAACAGCTGGTGAGTCGCCTCACGGTCCCAGGGGCGGCGCACCATATCATCCAGGCTCAGCGGCAGGTCGAGATCGCACACCAATCTGTTGACCTGCCGGTTGCGCAGCACATCATCGACCCGCTCCTGGAACGCCTCGGCGGCCTTGCCCTTGAGCTCACCCGCGTGCGCTGCAAGATTCTCCAGCCCGTCGTACATCTCCAGCCACTTGGCGGCGGTCTTCGGTCCGACACCGGGAACGCCCGGCAGATTGTCACTCGACTCCCCTACCAGCGCTGCCAGGTCGGGGTATCGGGCCGGCGTCGCAAAGTACCTCTCCTCCACCGCTTTGGGCGTCATGCGGGCCAGATCGGAGACGCCTTTGCGCGGATATAGCACCGTGACGTTGTCAGAGACCAGCTGGAACGCGTCACGGTCGCCGGTGCAGATCAACACCTCAAAGCCGGCCGCTTCAGCGCGGGTCGCGAGAGTGCCAATCACATCGTCGGCCTCGTAGCCTTCCTTTTCCACGTAGGAGATATTGAGTGCCTTGAGCACCTCTTTGACCAAGTCCAATTGACCTCTGAACTCGTCCGGGGTCGTCGTACGGTTTGCCTTGTACTCGCTGTAGATCTCGGTGCGGAACGTGTGACGCGAGACGTCGAAGGCAACGCCCAGATGGGTCGGCTTCTCGTCGCGCAGCACATTGATCAACATCGACGTGAACCCGAACACCCCATTGGTGTGCTGGCCGGTCTGGGTCGAGAAGTTCTCGACCGGGAGCGCGAAGAAGGCCCGGTACGCGATCGAATGGCCGTCAATCAGCATCAGCTTGGGCCGGGTCGGCAGCTCGCTGGCGGGCGCAGGAGCTAACTCAGTCGTGGTCGGCACATGCCGACTCTAGCCGCGTGTACAGACGCTATGGCGGGTCCAGCACGACACTAGTCTGAGGCCCGTGACTCCGACCGATGACCGGCCAGATCTGCCCTCTGAGTACGCCGAACTGCACAGCGCGCTTGACACCAAGATGGGTTTCGAACTGCTGACTCTGACGCCTGAGCTCGTGGTCGGGCGGATGCCGGTGGCTGGCAATACGCAGCCGTACGGGCTATGGCATGGCGGCGCCTCCTGCGTGCTAGCCGAGACGCTCGCCTCATTGGGCTCGTTCATCTACGCGCAGCCGGAGAGGATCTCAGTCGGGGTAGACATCAACGCGACACATCACCGATCGGCGACAGCTGGCTGGGTGACCGGCACCGCCACTGCCTTGCATCTCGGCAGATCGGTTGCTAGCTACGAAATTGTCATTACCGACGATGCCGGCAAACGAGTCTGCACGGCCCGGGTCACCTGTCAGCTGGTCAGCCCGCGCGTTGCCTAGGGAGGATCTGCTTCGACAGTGGTCTCGGCGAGCACCTCGAGTACATCGTCTGCCTCGGTCGCCGGGTTCACGAAGGCCAACCGCAGCGCTGTCCGACCCTTCCACTGCGTCGGAACGCATAGGATCCGGCCCTCGAGGGCGAGTCGCCGCGACCAGCGCCGGTAGGCTAGGTCGTCCCAGCCACGTCGCTCGAACAGCACCACCGACAAGGTCGGCTCCAAGAGCAAGGACAGCTGAGGGATGCTCCGGATTCCTTCTGCCACGGCACGGGCGGTTGTCAAAGTTTGCTCGATCGCTGCGGTATACCGGTTGGTGCCGTGTGTGGCCAAGCTGAACCAGAAGGGCAATCCGCGGGCCCGCCGGGTCAGATGCACTCCGTAATCCCACGGATTCCAGACCTCGCGGTCGATGGCGTCAAGGTAGCCGGCGTGTTGTGAGTGTGCGGCCCTGGCCAGCTCGGGCTGCCTGTAGAGCAAGGCGCAGCAGTCGTAAGTTGCGAACAGCCACTTGTGTGGGTCGACGATGAAGCTGTCGGCACGCTCGATCCCGTCAAAGAGTAGACGCACACTCGGGGCTGCGAGAGCCGCACCCCCGTACGCTCCGTCGACGTGCATCCAGACGCCGAATCGCTCGCAGACCTCCGCGACACCGGCCAAGTCGTCGATGATGCCCGCATTCGTCGTGCCTGCCGAGGCGACGACGGCGAACACGTCATGCGACCGGACGAGCGCTGATCGCAAGGCTTCGCCAGTGAGCTGACCCTGATCATTTTCCGGCACGATCACCACTTCGGCGTCTAGCACCGACGCAGCGGCCTGAACCGATGAATGCGCCTGGGTGGTACACGCCAGCCGCCACTGCCCTACCGGATGCCTGCCCAGTTGGTTTCGAGCGAACTGCCGCGCGGCAACCAGCGCGGAGAGATTGCCTATGGTGCCACCGGAAACGAAGCAACCGCCGGCCTTCTCCGGCCAGCCGAGCAGCCCGACCAGCCAGTCGAGTGCCTGGTTCTCGGCGAAGATCGCACCGGCTCCGGACTCCCAGCTTCCTGCGAAGATGTTGTAGCTGCTCACCACCGCGTCAAAGGCCAGCGCAGCCCGCGTGGGCGCGGCCGGAATGTAGCCGAGATTCAGCGGGTCGTCTTGGGCTCGCGTCGCTGGTGCGATCACGTCTTCGAAGATCCGCAACGCCTGGTCTGCCCCGATCCCCTCGGGCGTAATGGTCTGCCCAGCGTCCGCGAGGAGTTCAGAGGCAGGGCGAGCTGTTGTCTTGGGGTCGGAAGGCTTGCTGATGCGACGGCTGGCCAGAGCCACAGCTGCTGCGGCAATCTCGGTCTCGTCTCCCCAGACGCTGGCTGCTGCTGCTCCCACTGCATGCGGAACCGCGGCATCTGAATCGACTGACGACGTTGTCACCGGGCCAAGCTCCTACCTCGCCGATCATCTGCCGGCTTACTCGCACGCTAGTTCGCGTGTAAGCGCTGGACAACCAAGCGGCCTGTCGCGAACGTCGGCAAATCGCGCGCCCCTGTCTGGACGAGCGAGCGAGTGACACGCTTTTGGTCGCGAGCAAGTGAGGAAAGACAGGGGATTGTCAGCGCGATTGCGCGAGCTTTCAAAGAAGCTGCGCGCTCAGTCCTCACCGAGATAGGCCTTGATGACGTTCTCATCGACTAACAGCGCTTGGCCTGTGTTTTCCAGCACGATCTTGCCGACTTCCAGGACATAGCCGTAATTTGCGAGCGAAAGCGCCGCCTGGGCGTTTTGCTCGACGAGCAGGATGGTTACACCTTCGGACTGCAGTTCGACGATGGTTGACATGATGCGCTGCATCATCAGCGGCGAGAGACCCATCGACGGCTCGTCGAGCATCAACAACTTCGGCCGGCTCATCATCGCTCGACCGATGGCCAGCATTTGCTGCTCGCCGCCGGAGAACGTGCCGGCTGGTTGAGAGCGTCTCTCCCGCAAGATGTCGAAGAGGTTGAAGACTCGATCCAGATCCTGCGCGATACCACTTCGGTCCTTGCGCGCGAAGGCGCCCAGCATCAGGTTTTCCTCGACAGTGAGCCGCGGAAAGATCCGGCGGCCCTCTGGAGCATGCGCCAAACCCCGAATAAGGACCTGATGTGCCGGGGTCGCGTCAATCCGTTCCCCGTCGAACCAGATCTCGCCAGACTCGGGCCTGATCAAGCCGGAGATGGTACGGAGTGTGGTGGTCTTGCCAGCACCATTGCCACCGACGAGCGTCACGACCTGGCCCTGGTCGACCTTGAAGCTGATCCCCTTGACTGCCCGGACCCGGCCGTATGCAACGTTCAGGTCCTTAACCTCAAGCATTTTCCTGACCCTCCTCGAATTCCTCGAGTTCGGCGGCATCCTCGGGTCCGGTCCCAATGTATGCCTCGATCACCCGCGGGTCAGACTGGACCTCACTGGGCGTGCCTTCGATCAGGGCCCTGCCTTGGACTAGACACAGCACGCGGTCGCAGAGGTTGAAAATGAACCGCATGTCGTGCTCGATGACTACGACCGCCAGGCCCTGATCGCGGATCTTGAAGATCAACTCCTCGGCTTGTCGGGTCTCCTGGGGGTTCATGCCTGCCGTCGGTTCATCCAGCAACAACAGTTTGGGATCCGTGCCGAGCGCGCGAGCGATCTCGAGCCGTCGCTGGTCGCCGTAGGACAGGTTGCGTGCCAGGTGGTCGGTGGTGCCGCCGAGACCGACGAAGTCAAGCAGCTCTTGAGCACGTTCTGCGGTTGCCCTCTCATCGCGACGGAACTTCGGTCCCCGGAGTATCGATGTCAGCGGCCCTGTGGTCGTCCGGCAATAGCGGCCAACCATGACGTTCTCCAGGGCGGTCATGTTGCCGAAGAGCCGGATGTTCTGGAACGTCCGCGCCATACCGGCTATGACAACCTTGCGCGGCTTGGGTGGCAGCTCGGCGCCGTTGAACACTACGCGCCCGGCTGTCGGCAGGTACAGGCCAGTAAGGCAGTTGAAGAACGTTGTTTTACCAGCCCCGTTGGGGCCGATCAGACCCATGATCTCGCCTCGGTTGACCCGCAGGTCCACCGAGTCAACCGCGACCAAGCCGCCGAACCGCATCGTGACATTCTCGGCGATCAGGATGGGCGAGCCATCGTCCTGGGCGCTCGCTGCGGGCACCTCGACTGCACTCGTCACAGCGCCGCTCCCTTCAATGCGCCAGTCTCCTCGACTTCCTCCTCTATCCGCTCGGCTAGCTCCTCGTCCTCCTCATGGAATTCCAGCTGCCTGCGTTGACTCGGGATCATTCCCTCTGGCCGGAAGCGCATCATGAGGATCAACAGCAGTGCGAAGATCATCAGCCGATACTCGCTGACGAAGCGCAGCTTCTCGGGCAGCAGTTTCAGCAGCGTGGCACCGACTAGCACGCCGAGCACGGTGCCCATACCTCCGAGCACGACCGCCGCCAATAAGAATGCAGATTCCAGAAAAATGAACTGGTCCGGTGTGACCGAGATGTCCTGATGGGCTTTCACCGCGCCTGCGACGCCGGCCAGGAACGCACCGCTGGCAAATGCGAAGAGCTTCAGGCCGAAGACGTTGACGCCCATGGCCTCGGCCGCCTTCTCGTCCTCCCGGATTGCCACCCAGCCGCGGCCAATGCGGGAGTTGTTGAGCCGGACGAACACCAAAATGACAAATCCTATCAACACCAGCAACAGGAAGTAGTAGTTGGAGAAGCGCCCGAGCGGGATGCCTAGCACGACGTGCGGATCGCCGAAGTCGAAACCGAAAAGGTTGAGGTCAGGAATCGCCGGAATGCCATTCGACCCATGTGTAATATCCGGCCCAGCCTCGCCGTCCAAGTTGATCATCGTAATGCGGAAGATCTCACCGAATGCAAGCGTCACGATGGCCAGGTAGTCACCGGACACCCGCAATGTGGGGGAGCCGATGATCAAGCCGAGAATAGCGGAGACCGTGCCAGCAATGAGAACGACCACAATGAACGGCGGATGGATGTCGGCGGTGGCGAAGGCTGAACGCGACAGGACGGCTGCCGTGAAGGCGCCCGCACCGAGGAACGCGATATAGCCCAGGTCGAGCAGACCGGCGAGGCCGACCGTAATGTTGAGGCCCATCGCGGCCGCGGCGAAGATGATCACCTGTGTGGCGATGGACATGTTCGCGTCGGAGCCGCCTTGAGTGAAGGGAAACAAGAACGCCACCACAAATGCGGCAAGGATCAGTACCTTCCGGTGACGCTGGGAGACCCCTGAAAGAAAGCCCATGACGCCGACCCGGAAGAGCACCGCAACGACAGCGCCGAGGAAGGCGATGAAGCTGACGAACGCGCCACCGTCGTCGATGTTCAGCGCGAAGGCCGTGCCAAAGAGCGCCGCCGCCATCACCACGGCGACCAGGAGGATCTCCAGCGTCGGCCTGAGCTGCGCCTGGGACAGCGTGGGTGGCTTATCCATGATCATCAGCCTGGTTCCGGCGAAGGCCAGCGCCGCACCGACCAGGGCGACCCAGCCGCCGTACGCCACGTTGATCAGACCGCCGAGCTCAAGCGCGATGCTGAGGAGGATGAGCGCGATGTAAACCAGCGCTCCAATTCCGGCAGCCTTTGCGCCACGCACCCAGCCCACCCGAATACGGCCTCGGGGCTTGACCACCCTCGAGCAGATGAGCAGGCCCGCGACAAGCAGGCCCAGCACCATGCCGAAGTACTGCAGCGGCGAGGGATTCCCAATGAGGGTCATGCCATCCAGCGCCCGGAACGAGTAGGCCCAAGGCAGGAAGGCGGAGGCAGCCAGGACGAAGCCACCTGCAATAGCGACTATGCGCCCGGTCGGATCCGAGCGTTGTTGCAGCTCGGGTGTGATCAGTCGTGGCATCGTGATCATGCTCGATCCACCACCCGTGCGCCGAGGAGGCCCTGTGGCCGGAAGACCAGCACCAAAATCAGCAACACGAACGCCCAGACGTCCTTCCACGCCGAGCCGCCAAAAGTGCCGGGAATGAGGGTTGCCATACCCTCGACCAGGCCGAGCACCAGCCCGCCGACGACTGCACCATTGATATTGCCGATGCCGCCAAGCACCGCTGCGGTGAAGGCCTTGAGGCCGGCGAGGAAGCCCATCCTGAAGTCAATGTTGGTGTAACGCAGGCCCCAGGCCAGGCCGGCCACTGCGGCCAATGCTGCGCCGAGCGCGAACGCGACCATGATGATGCGGTCGACATTAATGCCCATCAGCCTCGCGGTGTCGGGGTCCTGGGATGTCGCCTGCATTCCCCGACCCAGACGCGTGCGGTTGACGAACACGTACAGGAAGACCCAGCAGATGACGAGCGCAATCATGGTGAATAGCGCGGCACGCTGGATGGTGATGGGACCTAACTGGACCGCGGGCCCGGTCACGTAGTCAATCTGCGGAAAAGGGATTGCCCGTCTGGCGTCGGGGAAACCCGGCACGCGTCCGTAGAACAGCCGTACGAATTCTTGAAGAAAAACGGACACGCCGATTGCGGTGATCAGGGGTGCCAGTCGCGGTGCATTGCGGAGTGGCCGGTAGGCGAATCGTTCAGTAAGCAGAGAAACACCGACGGCGGCCACCATGCCGACAACCAGCATGATCGGCAGCAACCAGAGTGCGAGAGACTCTCCGGGTATCAGTATCCAGGCGGTAAGGGCGCCGAAGGCACCGATCATGAAGATCTCGCCATGCGCAAAGTTGATCAGCTGGATGATTCCATAGACAACGGTGTAGCCAACCGCGATGAGCGCGTACAAGGCTCCGAGCGACAGACCGTTGATGAGCTGCTGCAGAATGTCCACTCACGCCTCCCTTCGGTGATGCTTACAAAGGCGGGTGCAGGGCTTTGGGGGCAGATATGGAGGTCTGCCCCCTCTGCGTATCTGCGGAGAAGACTAGCGGCGGAGCACGCCCGGCGCAGGCTCCGCCACCACTGCGTTAGCTTTCGCCTTCGCCGGTCTTGTCAGCCACCCACTTGCCGCCGGTGACCTTGTAGACGGTCAGCACCTTGGTCGTGGTGTCGCCGAACTCGTCGAAGGCAACCGCGCCGGTCGCGCCGTCGAAGCTGACCTTGCTCATCGCATCGATCGTTGCAGAGCGAGCCGACTTCGCGTCACTGGCGCTGGCGAGCGAGGTCTTCAGCGCATTGATGATCGCGTTGGCTGCATCGTAGGAATATGCCCCGTACGCGGCGTAAGGCTCTTTGTAGCCGGCAGCCTCGTAGTCGCTGATGAACTGCTTGGCCGTCGGGAGGGACTCTGTCGGCGCCCCGACGGAGGTCGCAAGGTCACCGTCGGAGGTCTTGCCCCCCAGCTCAATAAAGGCTGGGTCATATATGCCGTCGCCACCCATCAAG
>DASUYM010000237.1:0-11887 GCA_036377435.1 Propionibacteriaceae bacterium | reverse complement strand
CCATCGTGATCTTGGTCACCACCCTGGGACTGTCCCCGCAGCTGTACGCGGTCGCCACCGACGAGGAGTTCGCCCGTACCCAGGGCCTGCGGGTGCGGCTCTACCACATCGCGGTCGTCACGCTCGCCGCTGTCACGGTCGCGCTGGCGATGCGAACCGTGGGGCTACTGCTGGTCAGCGCGCTGATGGTGGTTCCCGTAGCTGCGGCGCGCAATTTGGTACGCGGTTTCACCGCGGCTCTCGTCTGCGCTATCGCCATCGGCGTCACCACCGCTGTTGGCGGCGCGGTCGGATCGTTCTACATAGACGCAGCGCCTGGTGCATTCATCGTGCTGCTGGCCATCGGGGTCTTCATGCTGAGTTGGCCGTTCCCTTACCTGCTGCGACGGCGACGTGCCGCGGCTGTACTCCCCGAGCTGCTCGATGATGACGAGCTCGTGGCCCCGCACACGGTCACAGAGGATCACCCGCACCAGCACGCACCGGGTTGTGGCCATCCGGCAGTGCAGCATGGCGACCACACCGACTTCATCCATGAAGGACATCGGCATGCAGCCCATGCCGATCATTACGATGAGCACTGAGCCGCGCGGCCGAGGAGCACCGACATGACGACCAGGCCAGTCACGAAAGCGGAGGCGACGGCCAAGCCGTCAGGTGCTCAGCGCAGGACCCGGCAGCGAGCGGCCGTCGAGGAGATCCTGTCCGATCGGCACGACTTCCGGACGGCCCAGCAGATCCACGACGATCTGCGAAATCACGGAGAACGCATCGGCCTAACCACGGTCTACCGAACATTGCAACTGATGACCGACGCGGGCGATCTCGACGCCATCCGCACCAACGACGGCGAGACTGCGTACCGTCGCTGCTCGACCGGACATCACCACCATCTGGTCTGCCGCGTCTGCGGTCAGACGGTCGAGGTCTCTGGACCGGCGGTCGAGCGCTGGGCGAATGCGGTGGCCGAGCAGCACGGCTTCCGCGAAATCAGCCACGACCTCGAGATCTTCGGCACGTGCAACACCTGTTAGGGGATCCCGCCTCCGGAATCGGCCAGCCTGTAGTAAGTGCTGGCACATCGCAGTCAGCAGCGGCTCAGCCCATCAATGTGCCAGCACCTGCGCTGTTGATGAGACAACTACGTCGCGGTCACCGCATTCGGAGCTGCTCCGCCGTAGCGCCGGTCTCGCTGCGCGTACAGCTCGATCGCCCGCCAGAGATCACGGCGGTCGAAATCAGGCCACAGCCGATCGAGAAACACCAGTTCCGCATACGCGCTCTGCCAGAGCAGGAAGTTGGATGTCCGCTGCTCCCCTGACGAACGGACGAAGAGATCGACATCCGGGATCTCAGGCTCATCGAGGAAATGTCGGAATCGCTCCTCGGTCAGTTTCCGCGGATCGAGCCGCCCCTCGGCCGCCAGCTGGGCGATCCGCCGCGCAGCGTCCACGATCTCGGCCCGCCCTCCGTAATTGACGCAAAACTGCAAGGTCAGCACGTCATTGTCGACGGTGCGGCGCTCGGCATCCTGGAGCTCGGTGATCACGCTTCGCCACAGCCGCGGCGATCGGCCCGCCCAGCGCACCCGCACCCCCATCGCGTCCAGTTGGTCCCGCCGCCTCCTGATCACGTCGCGGTTGAAGCCCATGAGCCAGCGGACCTCGTCCGGCGATCGATTCCAGTTCTCAGTGGAAAAGGCGTACGCCGAGAGGTATTTCACTCCGATCTCTATGGCCCCCTCGATCACGTCGAACAGCGACGCTTCACCCCGCGCATGGCCTTCGGTGCGTGGCAGGTTACGGGCCTTCGCCCAGCGCCCATTGCCGTCCATCACGATCGCCACATGGGCCGGCAGCCGATCCTGAGATATCTGCGGCGGACGGGCGCCGCTGGGGTGCGGGGCAGGCGCTTGAAGCGGACGGGCACCTGGCTCCGGCTTCGCGTCCCTCTTGCGACCCCGAGCCCGGCGCGGCGCAGTCCTCGAAAGCTTGGCCACGTCAGGGACAATATCGAGGTGCCGACCTATCGTGACGAAGCAGTAGTTCTTCGCACGCACAAGCTCGGTGAAGCTGATCGCATCATCACCATGCTGAGCCGGCACCGCGGCAAGATACGCGCGGTCGCCAAGGGGGTACGGCGCACCACCTCGAAGTTCGGCGCTCGGCTCGAACCGTTCTCCCACATCGACCTGCAGCTCGCCGTTGGACACACCCTGGACGTGATCACGCAGGTCGAGTCGCTGGATGCCTTCGGTGAACCGCTGACCGATGACTATCCTGCCTATACGGCCGGCCAGGTGATGCTCGAGACGGCCGATCGCTTGGTGGTCGAGGAATCCGAGCCTGCACTTCAGCAGTACCTGTTACTTGTCGGCGCCTTGCGAGCGCTCAACCAGGGCACCTCGGACGGACGCCGGCCCCCCACGTTGATCTTGGACTCCTACCTGCTGCGGGCCCTGGCGGTCGCAGGCTACGCGCCCTCCTTCTCCGACTGCGCACGCTGTGGTGCCACCGGCCCCCACCGAGCCTTCTCCCCTGCCCTGGGTGGCGCAGTATGCGAGCGATGTCGTCCGGCCGGAGCCGCGCGGCCGGCTCCGGAGACCCTGGCGTTGCTGGGTGCGCTGCTCGAGGGTCGCTGGAGTGATACCCGCCAGGTGCCCGATCGTGTGGCGCGGGAGACCAGCGGGATCACCGCCGCCTTCGTGGCCTGGCACCTGGACCGCAACCTGAGATCACTGGCGCATGTCGAGCGTTGACCCGGGGTGGCCACCGCCGCACGAGTCACAGACGTTGGCAGCCGCGTCGCAGCAGCCGCCGGTGCAGCGGCCGCATCGTGTCGCGTTTGTTCTCGCGGCGATCATGCCGGTGATCTTGCTTGTAGCGATGGCCATTCCGGTCGGCGTGGCGTGGACGATCGCCCGGATGCGGCAGGCTCCGAGCAGCGTAACAACGCCACCCCCGCTGAACCCCAACGCCACTGATGGCGAACCCGGCCTCGGCGATCCCTACTATCCGCAGGCCGGCAACAGCGGCTATGACGTGACCAAGTATCAGATCATGATCAACTGGGATCCAGCGACCCAGTCCATCACCGGAACGACGACCATCAGTGCGCGGGCTACCCAGCAGCTCAACTCGTTGTACTTCGACCTGGCCCTGCACACCGACAAAGTCACCATCAACGGTGTGCCTGCGGACGCCATTGCGAGAGGCTTCTCCGACGTCTATATCAAGCCAGCCCAACCGATCCCGATCGGCCGTTCGTTCCAAGTCGTGATCGCCTACTCAGGCAGACCCGGCGACATCCGGCAGGGCGACGTGCAACCGTGGTTGTCGGCCAACGGCGAGTGGACCGTGGCCGGCGAACCGGAGAGCGCCGCGTGGTGGTACCCGTCTAACGATCACCCGTCGGATCCAGCCCTGATGGACGTCTCGATCCGGGTGCCCGCTGGTATGGAGGCCATCAGTGTTGGCAGGCTCGAGTCGGCCGACGCCGGAAATGAAAAGAACTTCAACACCTGGCGTTGGATCGCTCGGCAACCGATGGCGACCTATGTGAACTTCATCTCCATTGGTCAGTACGAGCTGAAGCAGGGCATTGAGCATGGCCTGCCGTACGTCTATGCCGTGTCTGAGCAGCTTTCACCAGAGGACCGAAAGAAGGCGTTTGGTGCGTTGATGAGCTCAGGCGAACGGATACGGACGCTCGAGGCGATGTTCGGCCCCTACCCGTTCAGCGAGCTAGGCGGCATCGTCCCGGTGCACCAGCTGCCGTTCGGTGGGCTGGAGACCCAGACGAGGCCGGTCTACGACGCCAAGTCGATCTTGAACGCTGACTTCGAGTCTGGCTTGATCGACCACGAGCTAGCCCATATGTGGTTCGGCGACAACGTCACCGTGCGGCAATGGAACGACATCTTCATAAGCGAGGGGTACGCGTCCTGGGCCCAATGGGGAGCCAGGGAGCGCAGGGGCGGACGTAACGCGAATGACTCCTTGAATCGCGCGTACCAGCGACTTGCCAACAACGATGACTTTTGGAAGATCACCATGATCGATCCGAGCAAAGCGCACCTCTTCGATGCGGTCTACCTGCGGGGTCCGATGGCGCTTCAGGCACTTCGCAACGTCATCGGGGACGAAGCGTTCTTCAGACTGGCCAGAAACTGGAGCCAGGATCCAGGAAGCCGCACGCTCGAGGAGTGGATGGCCGCTGCGCAGTCGTCCACCACTGTTGATCTTGGACCGTTCTTCCGGGCCTGGATCTATTCGCCGACGGCTCCAGCTCGGACAGCAGCCAACGGCTTCCGATGATCGCCCCCAGTGTCGTGCCTCCTAAGCTCCTTTGCGGTTGGCGTCGTTCAGTTGCGTGCAACGCAAGGCCGACGACAGAGGCATACCGAGTCGTATGCCGACTGAGGAGAACGCCGCGAGGTGCGTGCCTGGGCGCGAACCGTAAAGCGACTTAGGAGGCACGACACTGGATAGGGAGTCGGCAAGTTTCCGACCAATGCGGGGTTCTGAAGCCTCGCTGGGTGCTCCAGCATCGAATAGCCCGCAATGGTCGGAAACTTGTCTTCGGGAGCGCCCGCTTAAGGCACACCCCGCGTGGGCGAAGGGACTAGGCCACTCGGTTGATAGCTGAGATGACGGCCTTGAGCGAGGCATTGACGATGTTTGCGTCCATTCCCACTCCCCACACGACCACGCTGTTCTCGCGCTCACCGACCTCGCACTCCACATACGCTGCGGCGAGCGCATCACCACCTGAGGAAAGGGCGTGCTCCGCGTAGTCGAGCACGCGTACATGGTGGCCGAGCGGGGAAATGGCGTCGACGAATGCCGACACCGGACCATTCCCTTCGCCGGTGATCGTCTGGCTTGAGCCGTTGGCCACGACCTCCGCTGTAAGAGATGTCTGACCGTTCGGCGCCGAGGTCGTCGCGACGCTCACCAGCCGCGCTGGGATATCAGGTTCGAGGTACTCGAACTGGAAGATCTCCCACAGCCGGCTCGCGCTGACCTCGCCGCCACCAGCATCAGTGTGCGCCTGTACCGCCTTTGAGAATTCGATCTGCAGGCGTCGCGGCAGGTCCAGATTGTGGTCGGACTTCATGATGTAGGCGACGCCGCCTTTGCCCGACTGGGAGTTCACCCGGATGACCGCCTCGTACGTGCGACCGACATCGAAGGGATCAATCGGCAGGTAAGGCGCCTGCCAGGCGATCTCGCGGACGCTGATGCCTTGCGCCTCCGCCCGCTTCTCCAGGTCCTCCAGACCCTTCTTGATAGCGTCTTGGTGACTGCCTGAGAATGCGGTGTAGACCAGATCACCGGCGTACGGGTGGCGCGGGTGGACCGGCAGGTTGGTGCAGTACTCCACGGTGCGACGGATCTCGTCAATCCGGGAGAAGTCGATCTTGGGGTCTATTCCTTGTGAGAACAGGTTCATTCCCAAAGTGACCAGGTCCACATTGCCGGTGCGCTCACCGTGGCCGAAGAGGCAGCCTTCGACCCGATCGGCCCCAGCCATCATGGCCAGCTCGGTCGCCGCGGTCGCCGTGCCGCGGTCGTTGTGGGGGTGCAGCGAGATTGCGACGTGCTCGCGGTTATGCACATGTCGGCTGAACCATTCGATTTGATCGGCGTAGACGTTCGGTGTCGCCATCTCGACGGTCGCCGGCAGGTTCAAGATGATCTCGCGGCCCTCTGACGGTTGCCAGACGTCCATCACCGCATTGCAGACCTCGACCGCAAACTCCATCTCGGTACCGGTAAAGATTTCCGGGGAGTACTCATAGCCGAACTCGACGTCGCCGAGATACTGCTCGGCGTACTTCATCACCAGCTCGGTGCCACGCGTCGCCAACGCGATGCACTCGGCCTTGTCGACGTGGAAGACCACGCGGCGGAACAAGGGCGCGGTGGCGTTGTACATGTGGATGGTTGCTGTCTTGGCGCCCACCAGCGACTCCGCAGTGCGCTCGATGAGATCCTCCCGTGCCTGGGTCAGCACCGAGACGGTCACATCGTCGGGGATTTTGTCCTGTTCGATGAGCTGTCTGACGAAGTCGAAGTCGTTCTGGCTGGCCGAGGGAAATCCGATCTCGATCTCCTTGTAGCCCATCTGGACCAGCAGATCGAACATCTTGTGCTTGCGGGCCGGGGTCATCGGATCGATGAGCGCCTGGTTGCCATCGCGAAGATCGGTTGACAGCCACCGGGGCGCCTTAGTGATCACACTCGAGGGCCAGGTCCGATCCGGAAGATCGATAGGGGTGAACGGCCGATAGCGGTGGAAGGGCATCGGGCTGGGCTGCTGGACCGGAACCGTTTGGGCTCTCGTACCGAACGACGTTGTCGCGCTGCTATCCCCTGGTCCTGGCTCTGGGTGGCGTGAACTCGTAGAAGCGCTGGATGTGGTGATGTCTGACATGATTCCTCGCTGTGAGATGCGGAGCGGACCGGAAGCGCGTCAGACTCCGCAGCGAGGATGCCGGCCCCTAGTGGGCCTCGCTGCGGCAGCCGAGGAGGAGCGCACTACGGCGCTGGGCGCTAGCCACGTCGTCACTGTAACACCGTCGATCATGGGATGACCAAAACGTCGGCGCGAAAATCACGTGGCGGGACGGAGGCTGAGTGCGGCACCCTGGTGTGATGCCCTTTGTACGCGTCCAGCCCGACGACACGAGCCAGGTCACCGCCGTCGCCGGTATCGAAGATGCGGCACGGCAGGTCGACGACCCCGACGCTTTTCCTTTGATCGCCGAGATGCTCGCGGGGCAGCTGCGTTACGGCTGGGATCTCGAGCCCGAAGAGCACTATCTCTACAGACCTGACGAGACAGCAGAACCTATCGGCGTGCTCGTGCTGGATATGCCGACCCGGGACAACCTGCATCTGGTATGGGCTCAGATCACTGTGCACCCCGATCATCGCCGCGGCGGCCACGGATCGGTGATCATGAACGAGGCCTTGCGGAGGACACGGGAGGCCGGCCGCAACACGATCTGGGTGGGCACCGCTGAAGATGATCAAGGCGCGCGCAAGTTCGTCGAAGGCTTCGGCTTCAGCTACGCCAGCCATGACGCCCGCAGGCGGCAGGTGCTGGCTTGCGTCAACCATGCCGAAGTGCAGCGGCTCTGGGCCGAAGCGCAGGCGGCAGCGTCGGACTACTGTCTCGAGCGGCTGCAGCCACCGGTCACAGACCAGGTGCTAGGCGAGCTGGTGGAAGTTACTGCGGCCATCAACGACGCGCCAATGGGGGGACTGACGTACGAGGACGAAAAGTTTGACGTGCAGCGGCTTCGCGACCTCGAAACGGCCCTGGCGGGTCGGGGGAATCGCGCGTATCGCGTCATCGCGAGACATCGCGACAGTGGTGAGATCGGCGGGCACACGATGGTGGTCACTCACCCGTTGCAGCCTGAGGTCGGCGGTCAGGGCGATACCGCCGTCGCGCGCCACCATCGCGGCCACCGGCTCGGCCTGCTGCTCAAGATCGACATGATGCACTGGCTGGCCGCGGTGGAACCGCAACTGAAGATCATCGAGACCTGGAACAACGTCGACAACACATTCATGATCAGCGTGAACGAGGCACTGGGTTATCGGCTGTCGAGAATCTTCAACATGTACGAACTGCGCATAAAATCTTGAGCCGCTCGCGCAGCAAAGACTGCCTACCCGCAACGCGGCCAGTCTCCTCGGCGTGCCCGCGGTCAACCGTCACACTCACTGTCGCGCTGAACCGGCGATTTCTTACCTGGCATCCTGGCACGCCGCCAGCGCTCTTAGCAGCCCACTAGAAGCCGAGCCGGTTCAGGTGCTTGGCGTCCCGTTGCCATTCCTTGAGCACCTTTACCCGCAGGTCGAGGTAGACCGGGGTTCCGAGCAACGCCTCGATCTGCTGACGAGCAGCGGCGCCGATCTGTCGTAGCCGACTACCACGGTGGCCGATCAGGATGCCCTTCTGCGAGTCGCGCTCAACGATCAATGAGGCGTAGATGTCAAGCAGCGCCCTGTCCGCCGATCGGCCCTCGCGGAGTCCCATTTCCTCCACCGTCACGGTGATCGAGTGTGGCAGCTCGTCGCGCACGCCCTCCAAGGCGGCTTCCCGGATCAGCTCGGCGACCAGTGTTTCCTCCGGTTCGTCTGTGATCTCACCTTCCGGATAGAGCGGCGGGCCGTCAGGCAGCAGGCTGACGAGGGCGTCGCTCAGGACATCTAGTTGGAAGTGTTGCGGCGCGGACACCGGGATGATCGCAGCCCAATTGATGTTGAGTGAGCCCTCCAGCGCACCAATGCTCGCCAGATGCTCAGCCATCCGCTCTGGTGAGGCGAGGTCGGACTTCGTCGCGATCGCTACCAGGCTTGGTTTCCTCGGCAGCGCGGCAAGCGCGCCGACGAGGTATCGATCGCCGGGACCGATTCGCTGATTGGCAGGGAGACACACACCCACCACGTCGACCTCTGACCACGTGGCCCGGACCACATCGTTGAGCCGCTCACCCAGCAGGGTTCGCGGCTTGTGCAGACCCGGGGTGTCGATCAACACGAGCTGGGCATCCGGCCGATGCACGATGCCGCGCACAGCGTGCCGCGTGGTCTGCGGCTTCGAGGAGGCGATGACGATCTTCTGGCCCACCAGCGCATTGGTCAGCGTCGACTTGCCAGCATTGGGCCGGCCGACTATGGAGGCGAAACCGGAGCGAAAACCCCCGACGCTGGATGTGGTTGGAGCAGCCATCGACGTCATCAAAGCTCAGTCGCGGATCGAACCGCGCCGCGAGAATCGGCCCACCAGACGGTCACGCCGTCACCGGACAGATCGCGCACAATCTCGAGGTCGTCGGCGCTGGGCCCTTCCTCGCCGACGAGCGCGACGGCCTCGAGGTCGCCTGCAGCTGACGAAACCACCATTGCCACTGCCACCGCGATGGCGGAGAGCCTTAGATGCTCAAGGTGCACGCTCGCAGCCGCGTACGCGCGCCCCTCGGTGTCCCTGACACACGCGCCCTGAGCCGCCCCGGTACGCCCCAGCGTCGCACGCGCCAATGTGATCAGCTTCAGGTCTTCGGGATCCTCAGGAATCAAGGACTTCTCGACGGTGGCACCGCTCACGAGGCGCGCGCCTGCTCGGAGACAATCCGGGTGGCTGCGTCGGCTCGAGCGTCCGCCTCGGAATCTGCCGAGGAGATCTTGGTGACGATCACGGTCCCGATCCTGTTCCGGCGACCGGCCGCGCGCTCGGCCACCAGTTCTAGACCGTCGTACTTGACAACTGAGCCAGCGATCGGCACCTTGTTGAGCTGCTTGGCCATCAGGCCACCGACCGTTTCCACATCCTCGTCGTCGAGTTTGAGACCGAAAACCTCACCGAGCTCGTCAACCGGCAACCGTGATGACACGCGGTAACGGTCTTCGCCCAGTTGGGTGATGTCGGTGTTCTCTTCGTCGTACTCGTCGGTGATCTCACCGACGATCTCCTCGAGGATGTCCTCGATGGTCACCATCCCGGCTGTGCCACCGAACTCGTCCACCACGATCGCCAGGTGCACCCGCTTGGCCTGCATCTCCTGCAGCAGTTCGTCTACGGGCTTGGAGTCCGGGCAGAAAACCGGCTTTCGCATCAGCGAGCCGACTCGCTCTGTGGACTGCGCGTCCGGCTTGTCGTAGATCCGTCTGATCACGTCCTTGAGATACAGGACGCCTACCACGTCGTCGATCCCGTCGCGGATGACCGGGATCCGGCTGAAGCCCGATCGAAGGGCTAACGAGACCGCCTGCCGTAGGGTCTTGTACTCCTCGATGAAAACCATGTCGGTACGCGGCACCATGACCTCGCGGACGATCGTGTCGCCCAGATCGAAGACCGAGTGAATCATCTTGCGCTCGCCAGACTCGATCACCTCGCTGGCCTCTGCGAGGTCGACCAGCTCACGCAGTTCCGCTTCGGTGGCGAACGGGCCGTCGGTGAAACCCTTGCCGGGCGTGAGCGCGTTCCCAATCATGATCAGCAGGCGTGGAAATGGCCCAAGCACCGTCGTAATGGCCACGATGGGCCCTGCCGCCGCGCAGGCGACCCGATCAGCGTGCTGACGGCCCAGCGTCCGCGGCGCCACGCCCCAGGCTATGTAGGAGACGATGATCATGATACCCGCAGTGACGGCGCCGGCCTGCCATGTCGAATCGATGAGGGAGAAGATCACATTGGCAACCAGGATGATCGCCGAGATCTCGATCATGCTCCGGACAAAAAGCACCGTGTTCAGGTATCGCGGTGGGTCGTCAACGATCTTGCGGACGCGTTGCGCCCCAGGCCTCGCCTCTTCCACCAGCCGGTTGGCACGGGCTTTGGAGAACGAGGACAGAGCCGCCTCTGCCGCTGCGGTCAATCCAGCGAAGATCATCAGGATGAAGGCGATCCCCAGCTGGAGCCATTGGGCTGAGGTCATCACGTGCCCCTTGCATGGTCCGGACGCTGCACGGCCCACGCCGAGATGATCTTGTCGGTGAGGCCGAACATCTCCGCCTGCTCTTCCGGCTCTGCGTGGTCGTATCCAAGCAGATGCAACAGCCCGTGCACCAACAGATACTCTGCCTCCTCGCTGGTCGAGCGTCGATGCTCGCGCGCCTGCCGGTCGGCCACCTCTGGGCACAGCACGACGTCACCGAGCAGGCCCACCGGAGGCTCCTCGCCGTCGGTCGGCGGGCGGAGTTCATCCATCGGAAAGCTCAGTACGTCGGTGGGACCTGGCTCGCCAAGATACTTTTCGTGGTAGGCGCTCATCGTGCCTTCGTCTACAAGCAGGATCGAAAGTTCGGCCAGTGGATGGATTCTGAGCTGGTCGAGGGCAAACGTTGCGAGTCGGACCAAGGCGGCATTGTCAACCTCGACGCCGGACTCGTTGCTGATGTCGATGCTCATATCCGAGCTCCCAACAGGGCCCGGATCCCTGGGGCCATCGCCTAGCGACCCGGACGCTGCGGTGGTGCGGGTACGGCTGACTCCGCACGCGAGGCATCAGCATGATTGGCCTCGAACTTGTCGTAGGCTGCGACGATTCTGCCGACCAGCTTGTGCCGGACCACGTCGTGATTGGTCAGGTTGCAGAACGCGATGTCGTCGACCGTGTCGAGAATGCCGCGCACTACCCGAAGGCCACTGCGCGTACCGCCGGGCAGATCGACCTGGGTTATGTCGCCGGTAACCACCATCTTCGAGCCGAAACCGAGGCGGGTCAGAAACATCTTCATCTGTTCCATCGACGTGTTCTGTGCCTCGTCCAGAATGATGAAGGCGTCGTTCAGGGTGCGACCGCGCATGTACGCCAGCGGCGCGACCTCGATGGTGCCGGCGGTGAGCAGCCGCGGAATCGAATCTGGATCGAGCATGTCGTGCAACGCGTCGTAGAGCGGGCGCAGGTAGGGATCGATCTTGTCGCTCAGGGTGCCGGGGAGAAAACCGAGGTGCTCGCCCGCCTCCACCGCAGGACGGGTCAGGATGATGCGGTTGACCTGCTTGTTCTGCAAGGCCTGGACAGCTTTCGCGACCGCCAGATAGGTCTTGCCAGTTCCAGCGGGCCCGATGCTGAAGACCACTGTGTGCTTGTCGATGGCATCGACGTACCGCTTCTGATTGAGCGTCTTCGGCCGGATCGTCTTTCCGCGTGCGGACAAAATGTTGTGAGTAAGCACGTCCGCGGGACGGGCTTCCTCGCGCGCAATGATCATCGTGCAGATGCGTTCGACCGCGTCTGCGGTCAGGCCCTGGCCGGTGCGCAGCACCGTGACCAGCTCCGTGATCACATCGACGGCGAGGTCGACCGCTGCGGGTGATCCAGTGAGGTTGATCTCGTTGCCCCGAACGTGAATCCCCGCCT
>DASUYM010000236.1:0-19064 GCA_036377435.1 Propionibacteriaceae bacterium | reverse complement strand
AGCTCCACCCGTGTCGCACGAGGGGCCCAGAGCCCGAAAGAGGTACCACCGTCGCGGACATGTGCACCAAGGAATGAGGTGTCCTCCGGCACTGGCAGAGCAGTGGATGACATATCGAGGCGCCTTTGCATCGGCTTGCTTGTCGTGATCTAAAGCCGGTCACGGTGACAACGACTGACCCCGCCCGCGGGGCGAAGCTGCGCCTCATTCTGCCTCAGTTGGCCGACAGATGCCGACGATCCGGACGTCAGGAGGGCAGAGCAACCGGTTTCGTTGACTACCGCAACACGAATGGGGCCCGGATGTCAACCATTCGGGCACCGTCGGAGATATTGACCCGACCGTACGAAATTGGAATCTTGGGACTTGACTGCAAACGCCGGTGCTCCGGCCGACTTGGTCAAATTTCCGACCAATGCGGAGAATGCGATAACCGCCCGGTCGGAAAACTGGCCGGACGGTCGAGCCAGCGACAGACAGGATTGTCTTGGGAGCGGCACCATGCCTCGACGGTGCCCTCCTTGGCGGACTTGCTCATCGGTCGTCTTTTGCTCCAGGCATGTGGCGGGTTCTCGCAGACTCAAAGAGAAGGCAGCAGACTGCTACTCGTGGTGATGAGGGACATTCGAGAGCTCGGTACCATCCTGTCGATCTGGGCCCATCCCGATGATGAGGCTTATCTCTGTGGCGGCATCATGGCGATGGCAGCGGCGGCGGGCTCCCGAGTCGTTTGCGTTACCGCCAGTCGCGGCGAGCTCGGTGTGACCAATCCGACAAGGTGGCCGCCCGAGCAGCTCGCTTCCATTCGTGAGGCGGAGCTGGCGGCGTGTCTGGGCATCCTGGGCGTCAAGGAACATCGCTGGTTGGGTTATCCGGACGGTGGCTGTGCGGCTGTGGACCTCAACACAGCAGAGGAGCAAATCGTCGAGATCATTCGCGAGGTAGCTCCCGACACGATCCTGACCTTCGCGCCTGATGGTCAGACTGGGCATCCAGACCACATCTCAGTCCATCGCTGGACCGTGGAGGCCGTACGCCGTACGGGCGTCGGCACGCTTCACGTCGTGGCGAACACCCAGGAGTGGGTCGACGATCACCTACCCCAGTGGATCGAGTTGGGGGCGATCGTCGGTAATCCACCGATTGCCTGGACCGGGCCCCTCAGCATCGACGTTTCCCTCACGGGCCAGCTGCTGGACCGCAAGTACGCTGCGTTAGCCGCGCAGGCCAGCCAGACGGAGGCGCTGCGGGCGGTGGTCGGTGAAGAACGCTACCGAGAGATCATCCGGATCGAGCGGTTCGCCGCCTTCTCGTTTGCGGCCGCACCCACTTCCTAAGCTAGGACTCAGAGTAGTCTTTGTTACTCATGAGTAATTTAGCCGAAGCTCAGCATGCGTAACCAGGGGAGCGAAGCGAGATGAAGATTGTTGTGCTTGTCAAGCATGTTCCGGACGCCACAGGGGAGCGATCCTTTGCCACAGACGGGACTGTCGATCGAGCCGCGGCTGACGGACTGCTGTCAGAGCTTGATGAGTACGCCCTAGAGCAAGCCATGCAGATTGCCGACGACCGCGACGACGTCGAGGTTGTCGCGATGACGCTTGGACCGCAGGACGCGGCAGACGCTATCAAGCGATCGCTACAAATGGGCGCGGCGGCGGGCATCCACATCATGGACGACGCCGTCCATGGCTCCGATGCCCCGGCAACGAGCACGGTGCTGGCTGAAGCGGTGAAGAGGGCCGCACCCGACCTTGTCATCTGCGGCATGGCCTCCACCGACGGCACCATGGGCGTGCTTCCGGCAATGATTGCTGAGCGGCTCGGTTGGCCTGCTGCGACTCTCGGGGCCACGTTGTCGGTTGCGGACGACAACCTGACGATTCGCCGCGATACCGACGTGGCAAGTCTCACGATCGAGGCCCGCTTGCCCGCAATTGTCAGCGTCACCGATCAGTCTGGCGAGGCCCGCTACCCCTCGATGAAGGGGATTCTCGCGGCCAAGAAGAAGCCGGTTGAGTCGTGGACACTAGCCGATCTGGGTATCGACAGCACGACCGTGGGCCTGGACGCCGCATGGAGCAAGGTGTTGCAGACGACCCCGCGTCCGCCCAAGGAGGCGGGCCGCGTCGTCGTCGATGAGGACGGCGCTGGTTCGGCGGCTCTGGTCGAGTTCCTGACCGCTGGCAAATACATCTGAGAGAGCGAGGCTGTTGATGTCTGAGATTCTCATCGTCGCCGAGCAGGTCGACTCTCACGTTTCCAAGCCAACGCTAGAGCTTCTCACTCTGGCTCGCAGGCTCGGAGAACCCGTCGCCGTGGTCTTCGGTGAGACCGACGAAACTGTCGCCAAGACGTTCGCGGAGTATGGCGCCACCCGAGTGCTGTTCGTGGCCGACCCGGCCTTCACGGACTATCTCGTCGCGCCGAAAGCTGAAGCGCTTGCGCAGATCGCCGCCAATGTGGAAACGGCCGCGATCCTGATCAGCTCCACCCCCGAGGGAAAGGAAATTGCTGGACGGCTTTCTGTCAAGCTCGAGTCCGGCCTGATCACCGATGCGATCGACATTGCCGCCGACGGCACGACCAAACAGTCGGTCTTCGCCGGGAACTGGACGGTCACTGCTGCGGTGACGCATGGCGTCCCGGTGGTCACGATCAAGCCAAACGCCGTGACTCCTGAGGCCGCGCCCACCGAGCCGGCCGTTGAGCAGGTCGACGTGACCATCTCCGACACTGCGAAGGCGGCATGCATCGTGAAGAGCGAGCCGAAGGAGTCGAGTGGCCGTCCGGAACTGACCGAGGCGGCGGTCGTCGTCTCCGGCGGACGCGGTACCGGTGGCGACTTTGCTGCGATCGAGGAGTTGGCGGACCTGCTTGGTGGCGCCGTAGGTGCCTCACGTGCCGCCGTCGACGCCGGCTGGTATCCGTACGCGTACCAGATCGGCCAGACCGGCAAGACCGTCTCACCGCAGCTCTACATCGCCGCCGGCATTTCCGGTGCCATCCAGCACCGAGCCGGAATGCAGACATCCAAGGCAATCGTCGCGGTGAACAAAGATGCTGAGGCGCCGATCTTCGCGCTTGCCGATCTCGGGGTCGTAGGCGACCTGCACAAGGTGCTCGACGGCGTCATTGGAGAGGTCAAGAAACGCAAGGGGTGACCGGTCGGCGTACGTTTCGCAGCACAGCCGTTAAGACGTGCGGCGTGCCGCCGCCTGGGGCGGACGTTTCGCAGCACAGCCGTCAAAACGTACGGTTCCTGCCCAGCGGAAGGCAGACTGATTGATCATGAGCCGGATTTACCTCGACCATGCGGCCACAACCCCGATGGTCCCGGAGGCCGTGGAGGCAATGACTCGAGAGCTGACCAGGGTCGGCAACGCCTCATCGCTGCACGCTTCGGGGCGGTCTGCGCGGCGGGTGGTCGAGGAGTCGCGGGAGGCGATAGCAGCTCAGCTCGGGGCACGTCCGGCAGAGCTGATCTTCACCGGCGGTGGGACTGAGTCGGACAATCTGGCCATCAAGGGCGCGTTCTGGTCGGGTGCCGAGGTCGGTCGCTGTCGGGTGGTCACCTCGACGCTGGAACACCACGCGGTCTTGGATTCAGTGGCGTGGCTCGAGCATTCGGAGTCTGCTGAGGTCAGCTGCGTTCCCGTCGACGCGGCTGGTCAGATCGATTTGTCCACTCTCGCCAGTGCCGTCGACGCCCGAACGGCACTGGTTTCGGTGATGTGGGCGAACAATGAGGTCGGCACGCTGCAGCCAGTACGCCAGATCGCCGCGATCGCCGGCGAGCACGGCGCAATCTCGCACAGCGACGCGGTCCAAGCCGTCGGTCACATCGACGTCGACTTCGCGGCAAGTGGACTCGACATGCTGAGCTTCACCGCGCACAAGCTTGGGGGACCGTACGGGATCGGTGCCCTGTTGGCGCGTCGGGAGCTTCGGTTGGCCCCGATCCTGCATGGCGGCGGTCAGGAGCGGGAGGTGCGCTCTGGCACTCTCGATGTCGCGGCCACAGCGGGATTCGCGGCGGCCCTGGAGGTTGCGTCGCGAAACCGCGTCCGGGAAGAGAAGCGGTTGCGAGACCTCCGTACGGCCCTTGTCAGCTCAGTGCTCGATGTCGTCCCATGGGCGATCTTCTACGGCCCAACCGCGGAACGCGATCGTCTTCCCGGAATCGCCAACATCGGGTTCCCCGGTTGCTCCGCCGACGCCATCTTGATGCTCTTGGACTCCGCCGGGATTGACTGTTCCACCGGCGCGGCGTGCTCGGCAGGAGTCTCGCAGCCGAGCCATGTACTGGTCGCGATGGGATGCAGCGAGGCGGAGGCACGCTCGGCGCTGAGGTTCTCGCTGGGCCATTCCTCGACCCTCGCGGACGTACGGGCGCTCGCCGCAGCGTTGCCCGAAGCCGTTCAGCGAGCCAAGGCCGCGGCCGCGTTCGCATGAGAGTCGCGATGAGACCGCACCCGCCACCCGTGAGAGACTTGCCGCTTGCCAGCAGCGCCCCCGAGCGTGAGGGACAGCAATGAAAGTACTGGCCGCAATGTCCGGCGGCGTCGACTCTGCGGTAGCCGCAGCACGGGCAGTCGAGGCCGGACACGATGTCACCGGCGTCCATCTGGCCCTCTCCAAGAACCCACAGACCTACCGGTCAGGAGCGCGTGGCTGCTGCTCCAAGGAGGATGCCCACGATGCTCGGCGGGCCGCCGACGTGCTCGGCATTCCGTTCTATGTATGGGATCTTTCGGATCGCTTTGCCGCTGATGTGGTGACCGAGTTCGTCGCGGAATACGCAGCGGGCCGCACCCCGAACCCATGCCTGCGCTGCAACGAGAAGATCAAGTTCTCAGCCGTTCTGGATCGCGGCGTAGCGCTGGGTTTCGATGCGGTCTGCACTGGTCACTACGCCCAGCTGATCCGTACCGGTGATGACGTTGAGCTGTATCGGGCGGTTGACGCCGGCAAGGACCAGTCGTACGTCCTGGCCGTGCTCAACCAACATCAACTTCGCCGCTCTTACTTTCCGCTCGGTGCCTCGCGGAAAGCCGACGTACGCGCGGAGGCACGGGATCGCGGCCTGGCAGTCGCGGACAAGCCTGACAGCCATGACATCTGCTTCATTGCCAACGGGGACACAGCCGGATTTCTGGAGCAGCGGCTCGGCCATCGGGCGGGCGACATCGTGGATGCGACAGGCGCAAAAATTGGCGAGCATGGCGGTTCGCACCGATTCACGATCGGACAGCGGCGGGGTCTACGGCTCGGCACGCCCGCGCCTGACGGCCAACCGCGCTTCGTGCTGGCCATCACGCCAGCGACCAACACCATTACGGTCGGTCCGCGAGATGCGCTCGCAGTCGGCAGCATGAGTGCAATCCGTCCTAACTGGACCAATCAGCGACCAGGCGTGGAGTGGTCTGGTGAGGTGCAGGTTCGCGCCCACGGACGTCCTATGGCGGCCACGGCGCGGGCAAACGACCACGATCTCGAGGTTGTGCTGGATACTCCCACGAATGGTGTCGCGCCGGGCCAGGCCGTGGTTCTCTACGAGGGCTCGAAGGTCATCGGGAGCGCGACCATCTCGGCCACTCGCGCGTGAGCAGCACCTCCCCGGCCCAGGAACTGCCGCTGATCCGGAGCACAGGCATCGGCTCCTGGCCTGGCACCGACATGGCCGATGCGGTCAAGATTGCCTTCGCGGAGTGCCCTGAGCTGCCCTACCTCCCGGAGCTTCCGGCACGCGGTGCGCACGCCGAACTGATCGGACGCTCGACCGCGTTCCTCGCCGGCCTGGCCATTGACCTGCAACCAGCCGGCTGGCGGCTGACCGATGCCTCGAGCCGAGACCATCGGCTTGCCGTCAGTACGCTCCGCGCTGACCTCGACGTGCTCGAAGAGCACGCTCAGGGCTACCAGGGAACGGTCAAGCTGTCCGTCGCGGGCCCTTGGACGCTAGCGGCAATAATGGAGCGTCCGCGCGGAGACCGGGTGCTCGCCGATACCGGAGCGCGGCGGGATCTCAGCCAGTCGCTTGCTGAGGGAGTCGCCCAACTCGTTGCCGAGCTGGTCCGCCGGCTCCCTGATGTCGAGCCATTGATCCAGCTTGATGAGCCGATGCTGCCCGCAGTGCTCGCCGGCGGCATCCCCAACGCGAGCGGCTTGCTGCGACATCACGCGATTGAGGCGAGCGAGGTCAGTGGCGCCATCAGCTATACCGTTCATCGACTCGCGCCGACACCTGTCGCGGTGCACTGCTGCGCGGCAGAGCCGCCAATCGAACTGCTCCGCCTCGCTGGGGCCTCCGGTGTGCTCCTCGACATTGACCAGGCGTCCAGCGCAGATTGGGACGTCGCGGGAGCAAGCCTGGAGGCGGGACTGTGGATTGGCATGGGTGCCCTGCCCACCGGCCGTACGCTCGGGCCAGATCAGGTCGCGCGGCGGGTCCTTGGGCCGCTGCGTGATCTCAATCTGCAGCCACCGGTTGCGGCGCGCATTGTGATCACGCCAGCCTGCGGGCTGGCCTCAGCGTCCCGCGATGGCGCCGTGGGCGCGCTTCGAACAGTGCGCTCCGCGGCCAAGATCGTCACCGAGCAGCTTGCTGACTGACGCTTCAGCTACGGACTAATGCAGGTTACTTCGCTATTTGTTGCCGGTTCGCCGAGCCCAAGGCGAGCTGCGGCACCGTCGGCGCCGGGCGTTAATGTGCTTACGTGGCGGAAGAGACCGTCTTCTCACCGGCAGGCGAAGGCAAGATCGTGCCAGCCGGTGATGGAGAAATCGAGCTTTCGGAGTCTTTGGCGAGGGCGAGTCAGCGACACGCGGACCTCAGCGAGCAGCTGAACGACGCGCGGTGGCGCTATTACGTGCTTGATGCGCCAACCATCTCCGACGGCGAGTTTGACGTCATGATGCGCCAGCTCAACGAGCTTGAAGACGCTTTTCCCGCGCTCCGTACGCCGGACTCGCCGACCCAGCAGATCGGCCCCCCGCCATCGACCACTTTCACTCCGGTCGAGCACCTGCAGCGACTGATGAGCCTGGACAACGCGTTCACCCGCGAGGAGCTGGACCGTTGGGCCCAGCGGGCGATACGCGAGCTCGGCGAGAGGCGGCTCGAGCAGTCCGGGTACCTCTGCGAGCTCAAGGTCGACGGCCTCGCGATCGATCTGGTGTACCAGAACGGCAGGCTGGCACGCGCCGCAACCCGAGGCGACGGGCGAGTGGGCGAAGACGTCACCGCGAATGTCAAAACGATCAGCGTCATCCCGCATCGACTCTCGTGCCCCGACCCCCCAAAAACGCTGGAAGTACGCGGCGAGGTCTTCTTCGCGGTCGCCGACTTCACCGTCCTCAACGAGTCTTTGGTCTTGGACGGGAAGGCTCCGTTTGCCAATCCTCGGAATGCGGCGGCTGGTTCGCTGCGGCAGAAGGATCCCAAGATCACCGCCTCACGAAATCTCGGCTTCATCTGCCACGGCATCGGCGTGCTTGACGGCTTCACCGCTGATCGGCTGTCCGACGCTTACGCCGCCCTGGATCGCTGGGGACTTCCGGTGAGCCCGCACCGGAAGCTGGCGCGCAATCTAGCTGAGGTTTGGTCCTACATCGAGCACTTCGGAGAGCGTCGGCATTCGGTGGAGCACGAGATCGACGGGGTCGTGGTGAAGCTGGACGAGCGGGCGGTACAGGACCAGCTCGGCTCCACGTCCCGCGCGCCACGATGGGCGATTGCGTACAAATACCCGCCCGAAGAGGTCACCACCAAACTCCTCGACATCAACGTCAACGTCGGGCGGACAGGTCGCGTGACCCCGTACGCGATCATGGAGCCCGTCCAGGTCGCCGGATCGACCGTCGCAATGGCTACTCTGCACAACGCCAGCGAGGTCGTCCGTAAAGGGGTCCTCATCGGCGACACGGTCGTGCTGCGCAAGGCCGGCGACGTGATTCCAGAGATTGTCGGCCCTGTCGTTGACCTACGCGTCGGCACCGAGCGAACGTTTGTGATGCCCACCCACTGCCCGGCGTGCGGTACTGAGCTGCGACCGGAGAAGGAAGGGGACGCCGACCTGCGTTGCCCAAACACCCGATCCTGTCCAGCGCAGCTGCGTGAGCGGTTGTTCCATGTCGCCAGCCGTGAGGCCCTCGACATCGAGGTGCTGGGCTACCAGTCGGGGCAGGCGCTGCTCGACGCCGGCCTGCTGACTGATGAGGGCGACTTGTTCAGCCTGACCGAGGAAAAGCTCAAGCAGACTGACTTCTTCACAACTAAGTCCGGCGCTCTCTCGGCTAACGGCGCCAAGCTGCTGGCAAACCTTGAGGCGGCCAAAAACCGGCCGCTGGACAAGTTCTTGGTCGCGCTGTCGATACGGCACATCGGCAAGGGCGTAGCACCGGACGTAGCAGCCGCATTCGGCGACATCGACGCTCTCGCGAATGCGACTCCGGAGCAGCTCGCGCAGGTGGAAGGCATCGGACCGACGCTGGTCACCGCAATCATCGACTGGTTTTCCGAACCCTGGCACCGCGAGATCGTCGCCAAGTGGCAGGCCGCTGGTTGTGTCATGCGGAGCGAGCCCAGACTCACCCGAGAGCAAACGCTCGCTGGGCTGTCAGTGGTGGTCACCGGGTCGGTTGAGGGATATACCCGCGACTCAGCAGTAGAGGCCATCACCTCGCGCGGCGGCAAGGTCGCTGGCTCGGTATCGAAGAAGACGAGCTTCGTCGTTGTCGGCGATTCCCCAGGATCGAAGTACGACAGGGCCGTGGAGCTCAAGGTTCCCGTGCTCAATGGGGCGGAAGCCTTCGAGGTGCTGCTTGAGCGAGGACCAGAGGCGGCGCGACAGGTGGCAACCGTCGGGGAGTAGCTGTTTATCTTGCGGAAGCATCGAACGCGTATCAGGTCCAGGCAGTCAGCTCCACTACTTTGTCGGCGACTTCCCTCACGGACTTGTGATCTGTTGTACGTCGGTAGACCCAACCGGACAGTCCCTCTGAAGCTCTGCTGCGCTTTGCCGCTTCCAGCCGGTCGGACGTCCCTCGGTTGAGCCCTGGCTACTTCTCGAACGCCCTCTGCAGCGCCAATGTCGCGATGAACTGCCGTTCGTCGCCTATGCCGAAGCCCCAGCTGCCTGTCATGACGTAGTAGACGTACCAGCCAAGGAAAAAGATCGCGATCAGGGCACCCAGCAGCACGAGTCCGACCCAGATCCGCATCCGCCTCTTCTGTTTGGTGCTCGGTACCTTCAGCGGACCCCATTCGCCGATCTTCGGCTGCACACGCGGCGGTGTTGCTCCGTGCAGGTTGAGGTTGCTGAAGATCTTCGGCACCGCACCAACTTACTAGGAGCTTCTCGCGAGGTGTCCGATTGCTCGCTAGCGCGGATCGCGCTGTGGATACTTGAGGGGCTGCGAGCTGACGCCGTCGTCTCAGATGAACCACTCATGGAGGCCGTGAAAGCCGGACGCCACCAGGAGAAAGCGGCACAGCCGGCCCACGAGCACGGTGAGCCCGAACCAGATGGGTCGCATCGTTGTCGCACCGGCCAGCAGGGCGACGGCGTACAGCGGTGGGAAACCGAAGATGGCGGCGGCCAGAACGATCGGCAGTCCCCAGCGTTCCTGCCCGACCAGGTCGAGCAGCTTGGCCATGGCCGTGCGGAACCGGGTACGAGTTGGCCCGACTGGGCGTTGCTTTCGGACCTCTCGCCGATGCTTGATGAAGGGGAGCTCCTTGCCCTGACGCACGCCAAAGAAAAGCAAGAGCTTGCCCACTGTTTGGCCGATTGCGATGCCGATGGCGATGGGAACGGGGCCTATCACCGCCGACATCTGGGAAGCAATGACATATGCCTCGGCGTTGACGATGGGGACCACCGCCGACACGGTTCCAAAACCGATAGAGGTGAGCAACGCGATCAGCTCAGCCCACCCGAACCTATCCACGGGCCGACCGTACCTGAGGTAGGGGAAGGGCCTACTTCACAAGCGCAGCCAGATGATGCAATCGGGCGATCTCGGAGTCGAGAAATGCGGGTCCACCTAAGCGGCCGATGACGATCACCCGGTCGCCGGTCAGCGGGGTCACGACCGCGGTCGTGTCGCCCCAGCCAGGACTCCAGTCAGCCTCGAGATCAGTGCGGTGCGTAGTGTCGAATGGTGTGAATCGTGCCGCGACCTCGGGGGTCAAATCGGGTGCCAGTGTGGTCGAGAAGCTCGGGCGAGGGGCGCCATTCGACACATCGATCAAGGTCGCCCAGTGAGAGCGAAAGACGACAGGGCAGAGCGAAACGAGTGTTTCCGCGGCATGCGGCGGATCAGCTGTCATCCGCTCGAGGGCCTCCAGGTCCGATTGCAGTCCGCCACCCTCGGGATAGCGCGCAATCCACTCCACGCGTACACCAGCCAGGTTCTGGCACGCAGTCACGAGCGTCTCGGGTAGTTGGTTGGGCGGCAGGTCGACGATGAAGTCGTCCACGACGCTCCCGTCAGACTTCTTCTCCACGATCTCGACGGCATTGATGTCGGCGCCGACGCTGCCCATCGCTGTCGCGACGGAGCCCAGCGAACCTGGTCGGTCAGGCAGGGTGACCCGCATCAGGAACACGTGCCCATCTTTCCCTACCACGATTACTTCCGGGTTTCGGGTCGATGACCATCTCTCCGCTCGCTGCGGATCGCGCCGTGTTCGATTGCTCGCTGGATTGCCGCCGTCTTCGTCGGAGCTGACGGAACGGAAAAGCGTTGTTCCGCCATCTCCCCTTGCAGATCGGCGGCGCGAACATCAAGAATCCGCCACTTCTGAGCCATGCTCAGATACCGGGCCCAAAGCATGGAACCCTTATGCCGTGCCGCGCTTCGAACCTTTCGCCGCGATTCGTTATGCCACCGACGACTTGGCCTCGGTGGTCGCTCCGCCATACGACGTGCTTTCCGACGGTGACGTCGACGCCTACAAGGCGAGGTCGATCCACAACATCGTGCGCATCGACGTGCCCCGGGGTGGAGAGGACCGCTATGACCTTGCCGCCAAGACAATGCGTGCTTGGCTCGATGAGGGAGTCCTTGTCGCCGACCCGTACCCCTCGTTCACCATCTACCGCATGCGTTTCACCGACTCGGCTGGCACGCGGCGCGACATCGCTGGCGTGCTCGGGGGGCTGGAAGTCGTTGACCTCGAGGCTGGCGGGGTGCTCCCGCACGAACGGACTACAGCCGAGGCATCCAGCGATCGCCTCGATCTGACCCGGGCGACCGGGGCCAACCTGTCCCCGGTATGGGGGCTTTCGCTGTCCAGTGGCTTGACCGAGTTGGTCGCCGAGCCGGGCGAGGCGTTGTGCGTCGTCACAGATGAGGGGGTTGAGCATGTCCTGGAACGGGTGACCGATCCGGAGCGGATCGCTGCCATCCGAGACAAGCTCGCCGCCGATGACGTGCTGATAGCCGATGGCCATCATCGCTATGGGATCTCCCGCAGCTACCGCGACGAGGTCCGCGAGGCGACTCGTCGGACTGATACACCGGCGGAGCTGACGCTTGCCTTCGTCAACGAGCTGATCGAGGAGCAGCTGAGTGTCGAGGCGATTCACCGTCTCTACGGCGACATCGACGTGGCCGATCTGGCAGCTGCGCTAGCCCGATCGTTCGACCTCACCGCAACCGACCGGCCCACCGCCGAGACTCTTGCGGCGATGGCGACGGAGGAGTTCCTGGTGCTGTTCAGCCGTGACGAGTCCTGGCGGCTGGAGGCCAAACCGGGACGATTCGACGGCGTACGCGCCCTCGATGGGGGTTGGTTAGAGACGGCACTCGCGGATGTCCCATTGAAGGTGACCTACCAGCACGGGCTCGAGGAAACGCTCCTCGAGGTGAACAGCGGGCGCGCCTCCGCGGCGGTATTGATCCGGCCGGTCAGTGTCACCGAGATCGAGCGGACCGCTCGCGAAGGCCTGTTGATGCCACCCAAGTCCACCTTCTTCACACCCAAGCTCAAGACCGGATTCGTCATCCGTTCACTGATCGAATGATCGAGGACAGCGAGAACCTGACTGCCACCGGCGAGGGTACATGGCGCCGGATGAACGACGCTCTCCTAGGATTGGCCGGACCCAACGACTGAGGAGATCGACCGGTGGTACTCACCGCTGAAGATGTGGCGAGTCTCGCGCGATTGGCGCGGATCGAGCTGAGCGAAGCCGAGCTGGAGGTGTTGGCACCTCAGCTGGATGTGATCTTGGAATCGGTTGCCCGGGTATCGGAGGTCACAGCACAAGACATCCCACCCACCTCTCACGCGCTGCCGCTGACGAACGTTTTCCGCGAGGACGAGCTCCGGCCATCGCTGCCTCGAGAACAGGTGCTGGCCGGCGCACCGGCTGCCGAGCAGATGCGATTCAGGGTGCCGAGAATCCTGGGGGAAGAGGCATGAGCTTGCAGCAGTTCGCGGCTGCAGAGATCGTCCGGCTGACGGCTGTTGATCTTGCAACCAAGATCAAGTCGCGAGAATTGAGTGCTGTTGAGGCAACGCAGGCACATCTTGATCGGATTGCCGACGTCGACGGCGAGATACATGCTTTCCTTTACGTGGATGGCGAGCGTGCCCTGGCATCCGCGGGGCGAGTCGATGCGAAGATCGCTTCTGGGGAGATGGTGGGGCCGCTTGCCGGAGTGCCGCTCGCGCTCAAAGACATCCTCACCTATACCGGCGCGCCAACCACCTGCGGATCAAAGGTCTTGGAGGGTTGGCTGCCGCCGTACGATGCAACTGTCACCCGGCGACTTCTTGATCATGACATCGTGATCTTGGGCAAAACGAATCTCGACGAATTCGCGATGGGCTCCTCGACGGAGAACTCCGCGTACGGGCCGACCCGCAATCCGTGGGACTCCGACCGGATTCCAGGCGGCTCCGGCGGCGGGTCGGCCGCAGCAGTGGCCGCCTTCGAGGCCCCTCTGGCAATCGGGACCGACACGGGTGGCTCGATCCGGCAGCCTGCCGCGGTCACGGGCACTGTCGGCGTAAAACCGACCTATGGAGGCAGCTCGCGCTATGGCCTGGTCGCGCTGGCCTCCAGCCTCGATCAGCCCGGCCCCTGTGCTCGCACGGTCCTCGACGCGGCGCTGCTACACCGGGTGATCGCCGGACACGATCCCTGCGATTCCACCTCGATCAATCGACCAGTACCCGATGTGGTGGGCGCGGCGCGATCCGCGGACGTCAGCGGGATGAAAATTGGCGTTGTCAGTGAACTCGGCGGCGAAGGCTATGCACCCGGTGTAGAGCGGCGCTTCCACGAGGCTGTCGAACTGCTGGCATCGCTCGGCGCAGAGATCATCGAGGTTTCCTGCCCGCACTTCGTCTACGCCCTTCCGGCGTACTACTTGATCTTGCCTGCCGAGTGCTCATCCAACCTGGCAAAGTTCGACGGCATGCGATTTGGGCTGCGGGTCGGCGATGACGGCGTTGCGAGCGCCGAGCACGTGATGGCGACGACGAGGGAGGCTGGCTTCGGCGCCGAAGTCAAACGACGAATCATCATCGGTACTTACGCGCTCTCCAGCGGCTATTACGACGCCTACTACGGCCAAGCGCAGAAGGTCAGGACCTTGATCTCGCGGGACTTCGACCAGGCATTCTCCAACGTGGATGTGCTGGTCTCGCCGTCAACGCCGATCACCGCCTTCAAGATCGGAGAGAAGGTCGACGACCCACTGGCCATGTACATGAACGACCTGTGCACGATTCCATCCAATCTTGCAGGCAACGCCAGCGCATCCTTCCCGGTGGGCCTCGCCCCAGAGGACGGGTTGCCGGTAGGCCTGCAGGTGATGGCGCCGCCTCTCGCCGACGACCGGCTGTATCGCGTCGGTGCGGCGCTGGAAGCCGCGCTGCAGTCGGCGTGGGGCGCGCCGCTTCTCGACCGCCTTCCGGAGCGGGGAGTCGCGCGATGACCGTGCTGCCCTATGAGGAAGCGGTGGCCGCGTACGACCCAGTGCTGGGGCTTGAGGTACACGTCGAACTCAATACAACCTCGAAGATGTTCTGCGGCTGTTCGACGGCGTTCGGCGCTGAGCCGAACACTCAGGTCTGCCCAGTCTGCCTGGGGCTGCCGGGCTCGCTGCCGGTCGTCAACGCGATGGCGGTCGAGTCAGCCATCCGGATCGGGCTGGCGTTGAACTGCAGAATTGCCGAGTGGTGCCGTTTTTCCCGTAAGAACTACTTCTACCCGGACATGCCGAAGAATTACCAGATCTCCCAGTACGACGAACCGATTGCCTACGACGGCTGGACTGAAGTGGTGCTCGACGGTGAGAGCTTTCGGATCGACATTGAGCGTGCCCACATGGAGGAGGACACCGGCAAGTCGCTGCACGTAGGCGGCGCGACGGGCCGCATCCACGGCGCCGACTACTCGCTGCTGGATTACAACAGGTCAGGGGTACCACTGATCGAGATCGTCACAAAACCGATCGAAGGCACTGGCGCGAAGGCCCCTGAGGTGGCGCGGGCATACGTGACGATGTTGCGCGACCTGCTGCGCGCGCTCGGTGTGTCTGATGTCCGGATGGAGCAGGGTTCGTTGCGCTGCGACGCGAACGTTTCGCTGCGGCCAATTGGTACCTCGCCATACGGCACCCGTACTGAGACTAAGAACGTCAACTCGCTGCGCAGCGTCGAGCGTGCGCTGCGGTATGAGATCACCCGACAGGCGGCCGTGCTGGGTAGCGGCGGCAGGGTCATCCAGGAGACGCGGCACTGGCATGAGGACTCCGGCATCACGACAGCCGGTCGAAACAAGGAGACCGCAGAGGACTACCGCTACTTTCCGGAACCGGATCTGGTGCCGATAGCGCCGAGTCGCGACTGGGTCGAGCGCCTCCGCGCCACCTTGCCGGAGCCTCCCGCGGGAAAGCTCCGGCGGGTGAGCGCGGAGTGGGGTTTCTCCGAACTGGAGATGCGGGATGTCGTCAGTGCCGGCGCTGTCAATGCGATCGAGGCAACGGTTGCTGCCGGTGCCTCACCACAGTCGGCTCGGAAATGGTGGCTCACAGAGGTCGCGCGACGTGCAAACGAGACTGGAGTTGATCTTGAAGACGTCGGGGTCAGCGCTCAGCAGGTGGCCGAGATCCAGGCCCTGGTCGAGAACGGAACCATCAACGACAAGCTGGCGCGGCAGGTGTTCGAAGGCGTGATCGCGGGCGAAGGCTCCCCGGCCGAGGTGGTGGCTGCCCGCAAGCTGGCTATCGTCTCTGATGAGGGTGCGCTGGCCGCGGCCGTCAATGAGGCGATCAACGCAAACCCTGACATCGTTGACAAGATCAAGAGCGGCAAGGTGCAGGCAGCTGGCGCGCTGATCGGATCAGTGATGAAGCAGATGCGCGGGCAAGCTGACGCGGCCCGCGTCCGTGAGCTGATCTTGGAAAAAATCGGCTGACTATTTGGTCTTGCTGCGCGCGCATCGCACTGTATCTGATTGCTCGCTCCGCCCGCTGCGATGTTCGAGAATCCGACGTCGTTGTCACTTTTCGCGAACGAAAGGCACGTTCGCTCATCGTTCTTCTGATCGTCGGCTCCCGATTGTCGACGCTCGAGCCCGCGCCGGCTCGGTGACGTCAGGGGTTGACGGCCAGGAACAGGAACGCAGCCAGTAGCACCAGGTGCACCGCGCCTTGCAATCGCGTCGCCCGTCCGGGGACAACAGTGAGGATCGCCACAACGACCGTCACCGCCAGCAAGACCATCTGGGTGGCATCGAGCCCGAGCAGGAGCGGCCCCTCAAGCCAGATCGAGGCGACGGCGATGGCCGGAATGGTCAGTCCGATGCTGGCCATGGCAGAGCCGAAGGCGAGGTTGAGGCTGGTCTGGATTCGATCCCGACGTGCAGCCCGTCCCGCAGCGAGCGTCTCGGGCAGTAACACCAGCAGTGCGATCACTACGCCAACGAATGATGGAGGAAACCCAACCGCGGCAACGCCGGCCTTGATCGCTGGTGTCTCGACCTTGGCCAGGCCAACGACAGAGACCAGCGACAGCAGAAGGAGACCGAGGCTAGCCAATGCAGCTCGGCCGCTGGGTGGGTCGGCGTGCTCCTCGGCCTCCACCACCTCGCCGGCGGAGGTCAGCGGGAGGAAGAAGTCTCGGTGCCGAACCGTCTGTGTGATGACGAAGATGGTGTACAGGGCCAGCGAGGCGATCGCTGCAAAGGCGAGCTGCGCCGGCGTGAACTCTGGTCCGGGGCGACCGAGCGTGAAGGTTGGCAGCACCAAGCTCATGGTGGCCAACGTGATCACCATGGCCAGCGCCGCGCCTGTCCCTTCTGCATTGAACATCGTGAGGTGGAAGCGCACTCCACCGATCAGTAGTGCGATACCGACGATGCCGTTGCAAGTGATCATGACCGCCGCGAACACCGTGTCGCGTGCCAACGAGGCACTCCCGGGTCCGCCAGCGATCATCAGTGTCACAATCAGCGCCACTTCGATGATGGTCACGGCGATCGCCAGCACCAGTGATCCGAATGGCTCACCGACGCGATGGGCAACGACTTCGGCATGATTCACGGCGGCCAACACTGCTCCCGCCAGCGCGAAGGCCACAACAACCTGGACCAGGACGCCGATATCGCGACCCCAGGTGAAGGCGAGCAGAACCGTCCCGAGGATAGGAACGATCACCGTCCACGAGAAGATCTTGATGCGAGGGCCTGCCGTCATGGAGCCAGGTTTGCACAGCAGCTTCACAAGAGCCGGCAACCGCGCTCCAGTTGGGCTGATTGCGCTCCGCCCACGGGTGCTCGAGGGCTAACAGAACTGTCTGAGCCTCCCAATACTGTGCAGTCATGGATTTCAAACTCGAACTCATCGGTGTGCCGGTCAGCGATGTGGACCGCGCCAAAGCCTTCTACATCGACCAGGCTGGTTTCGTCCTCGACCACGACCACACGGTGAGTGATGACATCCGCTTCGTCCAGCTGACCCCGCCAGGCTCGGCATGCTCTATTGCACTCGGCAAGGGACTAACGCAGCTCGCGCCTGGAGCGCTGGACAACCTCCAAGTCGTCGTAAGTGACATTCACCAAGCGAGGGCGGAATTAGCCGGACGGGGTGTTGAGGTGAGCGAGGTCGAGGTCCTTCCGTGGGGGTCGTTCGTGTCGTTCTCCGATCCTGACGGAAACCGATGGGCGGTGCAGCAAATGCCGGATTACGCCTAGCGGCGAGCATCGGATATCGCGCGCCGCCGTGCTCAGGAGGAGATGGCGGAAATGCGCTTTTCTGTCCGTCAGCGCCGACGAAGACGGCGGCAAACCAGCGAACATCGCCGCGAGCGGCAGCGAGCAATCAGGCAGAGCTCGCCCCGAGCAGCGCATAAGAAGCGCGCTCGGCGGCCCCGGCGAGATCAGTGAAGGCTGTACCGGCTGAACTCCAGTACGACGCAGCGTCGCCGTCAGGCGCCCCCGTTCGGACGCCGCCTCACGAACAGGAAGATCAGCAGCAGTCCGACAACCAGACAAAGCAGTCCGATGGCGAGCCAGGTCGTGCTGCCCGTCATGAAGCTTCCCTTGATGAAGCCGGCACCCTGACCGATCCAAACGCCACCGACGAGGACGGCGAGTCCACCGATGATCAAGCCGGCTGTGTGTGCGGCCCTGGACCTCATCTGATGCTCATCCCTATCGGGTGATTCGGAACAGGCGGTCGTCGTCAGATGCGGGATCACCTCTGCCGTCGGTGTTGGAGTTGCTCAGCAGCAGGCTGTTACCGTCGATGGCGACTTCCACCGTCCGCAGCCGGCCATAGTCTCCCCTGAAGTGTGCGATCGGATCGCGCGTACTAGTGCCGTCGAGTGGAATCTGCCACAGCCGTTCCCCACGCAGTCCCGCCATCCACAGATCGCCCTGCCAGTACGCCAACCCGGAGGGTGAGGCCTCACGGGTGCGCCAGACGACCTTTGGATTGGTCATGCCCCGCACTTTGCCGGAGCCTTCGACCTCGGGCCACCCGTAGTTGGCACCCTCTCTGATCAAGTTCAGCTCGTCCCAGGTTTGCTGACCGAACTCGCTGGCCCACAAGCGGTCCTCATCGTCGAAGGCGAGCCCTTGGACGTTGCGATGGCCGTAGCTGAAGACCTCATTGTCGAATGGGTTACCGGGCGCGGGTCTGCCATCGAGCCTCAGTCTGAGGATCTTGCCGCCGAGTGAGTCTTTGTCCTGTGCCAACCGCCCAGCTCCGCTTTCGCCCGTACCGACGTACAGATAACCGTCCGGCCCGACCACAAGCCGACCGCCGTTGTGGACGAAACCCTTGGGAATGCCGCGGAGAATGACCTTCGGCGCGCCGAGCTCGCGACCGTCCCAGCTCATCGAGACGATCCGATTGTCGTTAGCGGCGGTGTAGTACGCGAAGACAGTTTTTTCGTTCTCGGTAATGGCCAGCCCAAGAAGTCCACCCTCACCAGCCGGGTCAGCTTCGTCGATGGTCCGCACCGATGAGGTCGAGCCGTTGTCGACCCGGACGATCTTCCTAGTGTCGCGTTCACTGATCAGGAAGCTGCCATCCTTGAGTGGCACCAGACCCCAAGGCGCATCGAGATCGGAGGCGACTTCCCGCGCGCGAGGATCGCCGCGCGACTGGATCGTGCTGGGAGATGGACTGCTGCGATCTGGACTGCTGGAGGTTGGGCTTGACGGCGGCGCTGAGCTCGCCGGGGTTTGCCCGGCCGTACGGGTCTCGGGGCTCGGTTCGGTCGCTGCGTTGGTGCAGCCAGTGACCAGCAGGAGCGCACTCGCGGCTACCAAACGCGAGGGCCGTACCCGATGCCTCGCCGGCATCGGTGTTGCGCTCACGTTCGCAGTATCGCCAGCGCCCCAAACGGGTTTCACGTCCGGAGATCAGCCGAGTTCAGGATCTCGATCGCCTCCGGCTCGCCGACTAGCTTGATCTCAGCCACGCTGGTCCGGCCGTGGGCGTACAACATAAGCTCGCTCGGATTGCCGACCAGAGTGACCGTCGACGCACCACTAACGGCCCGGATAGTTTCCGGTACACCGTCTGCTGCT
>DASUYM010000235.1:0-17807 GCA_036377435.1 Propionibacteriaceae bacterium | reverse complement strand
CTCGTCCCTGCACGTCGAGTGGGCAAGAACCCATAGCGCGCGATTGGACCGGCGCGCCTAAGGTGAGCGAACGACAGAACTCAGCCCTTCGATCGGCGTGCCCGACACTGGCGGACCGCCGACGACTCGCCCGCCTCGACCTGCCGATCGGGCCCGCAGCGCATTCAGGATGGTGATGAGATCCACCACCTCCTGGGTTGCGGCGCCAGCGATTGCCGGAATGTAGCCGAACGCGGCGATACCCATCAACACCACGCTTAGCGCAATTCCGATCCAGATGCTCTGCAGCGCTACCCGCAGCGTGCGTCGTCCGATCTCGACCGCTTGGGCCACCCGAGAGATGTCGTCTGTCATGATCACCACGTCGGCCGACTCGCTTGCCGCCGTGGACCCTCGGGCCCCCATTGCAACCCCTACGTCGGCTACGGCAAGCACCGGAGCATCGTTGACGCCGTCTCCGACCATCAGCAGCGGCCGGTACTTCGCCTGCTGGACGGCGGCCACCTTTTGCTCAGGCAGGCATTCGGCACGCACCTGGGTGATGCCCACCTCAGCCGCGATATGGTAAGCGGTTTCCCGGGCATCACCGGTCAGAATCATCGACTCGCCGACACCAAGGTTCCTGAGTCTGGCCAAAGTGGCACCTGCGTTGCCGCGTAGCTGGTCGGACATGACAATCGTGCCGGCGAACGTGCCGGCTACCGAGACATAGACTGCGAGCTGGCCGCTGTGCAGCGTAACTGGTTCCACCCCGGAGGCATTCTCGCCAACAAAGCTGCGCTTACCAACCGCTACGGTCCGCTCCGGGAGCTCTGCCAACACACCATGCGTGGCATACTCCTGCGCCGTTACCGCCTTCTGCAAGCTCAGACCTCGGGCTTCGGCGGCTGCCAGCACCGACGCCGCCAAAACGTGCGAGGAGTACTGCTCGGCTGAGGCAGCCAGCGCAAGTAGCTCATTAGCGGTCAGCGGCGGGACCGGGTTGACTGCATCCAGGGCCGGTTGCCCGTACGTCAGGGTGCCGGTCTTGTCGAATGCGACGGCACGGATCCCGGCCAGTTGCTCGAGCGTGCCGCCACCCTTGACAATGATGCCGTCCCTGGCAGCCCGGCTCATCCCGCCCATGAACGCGACCGGTGCAGCAATGAGCAACGGACACGGCGTTGCCAGCACGAGCACCTCGGCGAATCGAACCGGGTCGCCGGAGACCCACCAGGCAATCCCGGCGATCAGCAACGAGACGCTGGTAAATGGCACGGCATACCGATCAGCCAGCCGCACTAACGGTGCCCGGCTCCGGCTGGCCTCCTCCACCAGCGCAACGATCCGCTGGTACTGGCTGTCCTCAACCCGGGCGGTGGCGCGGATCACAATGGCGACCCCGCCATTGAGCGAGCCACTCAGCAAAGCATCGCCGGTACGCCGGGTAACTGGCAGGCTCTCACCAGTCAGCGAGGACTCGTCCAGGCTCGCCTCCGGCGAGAGCAGCTCGCCATCGACCGGCACCACCTCGGACGGCCTGACCAGCAGCCGATCATCCGGCCGTACGTGGGTGAGGGGGACATCGGAGATGTCGTCGGTGTCGGCTTGCATCAGGTGCGCAACCTGAGGTGCTCTCGCTAGCAGTGCAGTGAGCTCCTGCTTGGCCCGGCCGGCTGCGTAGTCCTCCAGCGCCCGGCCACCGGACAGCATCAAGATGATCACCAGTGCTGCCAGGTATTCCCCGACTGCGACAGTGCTGACAATTGCCATCACCGCAAGTACGTCGACACCCCAGTGACCGCGTAGCAGATCCTTGATCATTCCGATCGCGGTCTGCAGCGCAATGATCAGCGCGAATCCACTGGCGAGCCACTGCGCCGCCGTAGCGCGGTCGGAGAGCAGCAATCCGACCACAACCAGACCGACCAGCACAGTGACGGCCACGATCGGGTAGCGACGCGCCAGCGCCAGGATCCGGTTCATCCGACCGTCCTACTCAGAGTCGGTTCATGCCACACTCCCACGACGGAAACAAGTGTTCCGCCCGTGGCGGCGGATCCGAGAAGGATCGACAACCCATCTCACCGGAACCGAGCGGTATGACTGCCGAGGTACGAGCTGACCGGTCCAGCATTGTCGTCCCAGGAAAGCCACCGCCACTAGTCTCGCCATGGCCCGTAGCCCGCCCTTTGTCCACGCGCGCATCATGCGTACGTCAAGGCGCCGGGCCGGCGTCGAGCGGCCTCGCTTGGCCGGCCCCTGCGAGGACTCATGGGGTCCTTGGCCCCTGGCGCGGAAGCCAGCCATGTTGTCCGATAGCCATAGGCCCACTCTGGACACAGGATGGATCGGCAATGGTGACGATCGAGTCCCAGTTCTTCGTTGCCAGGATCGGCGGCCGGGAGGTCACCGACTTCCTGCTCGACTGCACGGACGACCGCTATCGGCAGTGGTGGCCGGAGACCCACCTGGCGCTGCATGCGGTTTCCCGTGGTCGCGATCACGTCGGCGACGTCGTGCTCATGGATGAGTACGTGGGAAAGCGTCGGGTGCGGATGCTCGCCATCGTCGTTCAGGTTGTGCCGGGTCAGAAGGTCACCTGGCAGCTGAGGAAGGGACTCCGGTTGCCGGTCTGGCTCACCCTCGAGCTGGCCGATCGCGGCGGCGGGGTCGACCTGCGGCACACGATCACAGCCGGGTTCCGTGGCGTTGGGCGGGTCCTCGACCCGCTGCTCCGGCGCTACCTCTCCGCCGAGTTCGCCGCCGCGATGGACGAGCACGCCAGGACCGAATTCGCGCTCTTGCGGGATCACCTCGCCGAGCCCGCCACCCTTCCAGATCACGGATCACACCGGGTAGATCGGCCGACGAAACCTAGGTTCGCGCTCGCACCGCTTATCGGGGTGGTGGCGTCAAGATGATCAATCAAGTTTCTACCTGGAGTCAAGCACTCGCCACGTGGTGGACACGAGTCAGAGGCTCCCCTGAACTAGAGCCGCAGTGGTTGATTCGCCGTCGGCGTCCTCGCTGCTCAACGGCGCCACGTTGCACCCGCCGGCCTGAGGAGCTGACTCGCTGATTGGCTTCATTGCCGTGGATCTCCTTTGGGCTCATGCACCTTCTCCTATCTAAGCTCCAGGAGACGCTGAAAGCCTGGCGCACGGAAGGAACTGACCGCGACTACTCAACCTCACGCGACTCTTGGAGGTGGCGGCCTGACCGCGCACGCCAGCGAGCCTGGATGAAGTCGATCCCCGAGCCAGCCATACGCCGAGCCTCATGGCGAATCATTCCCGGCTACAGGACTTGCCCGTGCGTGGCCGGCAGAGGCGGTGGCTTCCCGTACTCGTCGGCGTCCTCGCGCTTACGGCGGTCTACTGGTTTCCGGTCCGGCGTTGATTCAGCCGGTGGGGGGCGACACCTGAAGAGCTGGCGCGCGTGATGCCCGGCGATGCACTGATGCCCAATCCGACGAAGAAGGACACCGGGGCGGTCACCGTAAATGCGCCTACTGGGGACATCTGGCCATGGCTCGTGCAGCCGGGAACACGGCGAGGCGGGATGTACAACCACGACTGGCTCGACCTGAAGGCGGTCCCCCGGCAGCGGCTGCACGCCGGTCAGGACACCCTCGACTTCGGTGATGGTCGCCCTGCTGGGGTAACGCGGCCGATCTTGTCGACCCGATCCCAGCTGCTGTGGGAGGCGTTGGGCCTGGCCTACGCCCGCTTGGGGTTTGATGCTGCCTGCGGACAAGACGAGGTGTTCAAGGCGTTGCAGCGGGGGGTCGGTGCGGTCATCGGCGCGCTGTCGCCTTGTAGATTTCGAACCACGCGACGCCGATGAATCCGGCTACGGCCGCGACGAGCCAGTCGGTGAGGGTGATCGCGCCGAAGTTGAAGGCCACCCGCAGGCCGGGAACGGTGAGCACGGCGATGAGCAGGATGCCGGCTCCGCCCAGGATCCATTTCAGCGTCCGGTTGCGCCGCTCTCGGAACGTGCGCCAGATTGGCAGCCGCCACGACCGATTCACCAGGATCAGTGCGAGGTTGCCGATGACGAGGGTGGCGAATGTGATGGAGCGGACGACCTCGTCGAGGCGGTCGGTCAGGACGCTCCACAGGTAGACCCCGAGCACGGCGGCGAGTACGAAGAGCCCTTGCAGGGCGGCGATGGTGAGGATTCTGCGGCCGAACATGGGCTCGCCGACTCCTCTGGGCGGTTGGTCCATGATCTTGGGGTCGATCTGTTCTGCCTCGAACACGACTGAACAGGCGGGGTCGATGATGAGTTCGAGGAACGCGATCTGCACCGGCAGGAGCACCAGCGGCCAGTCGGCCACGAAGACCGGGACGAGGGACATGCCGACGATCGGGAGGTGCACCGCGATGATGTAAGACATCGACTTGCGGAGGTTGTCGAAGATGCCGCGGCCCTGGCGCACGCCGCCGGCGATCGAGGTGAAGTCGTCGTCGGTGATCACGAGGGCGGCGGACTCGCGGGCGACATCGGTGCCGCGCGCGCCCATCGCGATGCCGATGTCGGCGGCTCGCAGAGCTGGGGCGTCGTTGACGCCGTCGCCGGTCATCGCGACGACCTCACCGTTGGCCTTGAGGGCGCGGACGAGCTGGAGTTTCTGCTCGGGGATCATCCGGGCGAACACGCTGACCGAGCGGACGCGGTGGGCGAGTTCGTTGTCGGTCATGGCGCCGAGTTCGGGGCCAGTGATGCATCCCGCACGGTGATCCAGGCCGATCTCGCGGGCGATCGCCAGCGCGGTGCCCGGGTAATCCCCGGTGATCATTATGGTGCGCACCCCGGCTCGTGCGCATTCGGCCACTGCGTCGGCCACCCCGGGACGGACCGGGTCGTGCAGGCCGGCCAGCCCGAGATATTCGAAGTCGAAGTCGTGCTGCCTGGTGGGCAGGCCCTGGTCGTGGCTGAAGGCGGCCCGGGCGACGGCGAGCACCCGCTGGCCGCCGGCAGTTGCCGCCTCGACCTGTGCGGTGAGCGCGCCGAGCTGGTCCGGGCCGAGGTGGCACAGGTCGGCGATCGCCTCCGGCGCACCCTTGGCCGCGACGACGTACCGTCCGCCGTCCCGCGAGCGCCACACGTGTGATAGGGCGAGCAGCTTCTCCGACAGTGGGTACTCACGGACCAGTTCCCAGTCGGCGTGCAGGTGCTCGGTGTCCGCGAGGTAGGTCTTGCCGAGGTCCTCGAACGCCTTGTCCATCGGGTCGAACGGGTCGATGGGCGAGGCGAGGACCGCGTATTCGACGAGCTGGTGGAACGCCTCGGGCAGCGGGTGCCCCTCCAGTAGGTGTGTGCGGGTGTCGACGACGAGCTCACGCACGGTCATGCTGTTCATCGTCAGCGTGCCGGTCTTGTCGACGCAGATGACCGTCGCCGACCCGAGTGCTTCGATGACCGGTGACCGCCGCGTCAGGACGTGCTTGTGGGACAGGCGCCAGGCGCCGAGGGCGAGGAACACGGTGAGCACGACCGGGAACTCCTCCGGTAGCATCGCCATGGCCGTCGCGATGCCGGCGAGCAGGCCCTCAAGCCAGTTGCCGCGCGTGACGCCGTAGATGATCACGACGGCCGCGGCGGCGGCCAGGCCGAGCACCGCGATGTACCGCACCAGCCGGTCGACCTCCCGCTGGAGCGGGGTGCGCTCGGGCTCGATCGCGCGTAATGCCGTGCCGATCCGGCCGAGTTCGGTGCCGGCCCCGGTCTGTTTTACCAGCGCCAGGCCGTGGCCCTTGACCACCAGCGTGCCGGAGAACACCCACGGCGTCGCGTCACCGCCGGGGCGGCCCATCTCCGCCGAGACCGAAGCCCCCTCGACCGGCGTCTTGCGCACCGGAACCGACTCCCCGGTCAACGCCGACTCGTCGACCGAGAAGTTTAGACACTCCAGCAGCACCGCGTCGGCGGGCACCCGGTCCCCCTCCACCAGTACCGCCTGGTCGCCGCGCACAACATCCCGCCCGGCGACACGTACCCGCTCCCCGTCGCGTATGACCAGCGCACGGGGCGACGACAGGTCGCGTAGGGCGGCCAGCGCATGCTCGGTCTTGCGTTCCTGATAGATGGAGATACCGATAACAACCACCACAAACGACATCAAGATGGCGCCGTCGAGCGGCTCGGCAAGCAGGAAGTTGACCGTGCCAGCGCCAAGGAGCAGCAGTAGCATCGGCTGGCGGACCACCTCCCACGCCTGCTGCAGGAGATTGCGCGGTTTCGCAGTCGGCAATTCGTTCGGCCCGTCCGCGGCGAGGCGACGCGCGGCCTCCTGCGCGGTCAGACCCGTCAGCGCCAGGTCCTGAGCACCAATCATCAGGCGACCTCCTCAATGATCGCTGCCAGCACAACGCGTCCGGCCGGATACAGGACCACCGGTCAGGTTGGCCGGACGTCGCGCCCTTGGCGCAAGCCGGGCGGCGGCGATGATGGTGAGGTGCCGGCGCAGGAACGGTTCCGCAGCAGCCACATATGGGTCAGCGCGGGCCGCGGCGAGCAGGTCAGCCACCTGACCCGGGTGGGCGTACATCTGTACATCTTCGCGCTGCACCGCGGCGACCTGGCGGGGCACCAGTACCTGCGGCGCGTCCCACAGCCCGAGCGGGACAATGAGCAGGCTCAGCGCGAGGACTTACCTTGCGGACCGCGTGCGCCGCCGACGGCCCGGTGCCGTACTCCTTCACCACGTCCATACTGCGGACCGCCGTCGCCGTCGCGACCGCCGCCCTCGCCATCGAGGGACCGCTCACCTTCTCACCGTCCACCCCCGGCCATCGGCCGGCTAGAGCACAACGGCCCACCGAACGGCGGCCGGACGACTCACCTGTTGACACACGGCACCAGCCGGCCCGACTCCGGCCGGCCACCCCGCAACGGCGTATGTCAGACGTCTGCCGTGGCGTACAGGGCGCCGCCGATCACGCGGCCCCGGCGGTCGCGGCCGGTGTTGCGGCCGGGTGCCGTCGCAGGAACTTGACCTGGTCACCACCATCTGCTCGAACACCTCACCGAGGTAGGCGGCGAAGTGACCGCCCGGGTAGCGGCGCAGCTCGCCGCGCGGTGCCTGCTCGGCGGCGCGGACAGCCAATGGCAGGGACGCAGCGGTGTCGTCGTCGACGACGCAGATGGCGACGACCGCCGCGATGCTCGGGTCGTCCGCGGCCACCGTCACGACGTGCCCGCCACCAAGCGAGGTGCCCCACAGCGCCACCCGGTCGGAGTCGACCTGGGGAGACGACGTCGCGCAGGCCATTGCCGACGACCTTGATGGGCGCGTGGACCTGGTCGTCGGTGAGTCCTATGGCGGGATGATCGCGCAGTTTAGCGGCCAGGCATCCCGACCGTGTGATGCTCGGGTATGGAGTCGTTTTCCCGACCGTGTGCTTCATGATCGGCCTCCTATTCAAGAACGCCGCGTCTCGGAGCCAGGATCAGACGTCGGGTGCTGCCGCAGCAAGGCAGCAAGCCCGTGCGGGTGCCTGACAACACCTTCACGTGCGCGTCTCCCGTTGCGTATCCGATGCGGTGGACCGGCAGCCGTACCGGCCCGAGCAGCAGATCCCATACGTTGTCCGCCGAGTGCAGGCATCACAAACGCAAAACAGGCGGCATATAGATGCCCCATGACTGCCCCGGCGAGCAGAGCCAACGCGCCACGCCCAGAGCACTCGATGCCGGCAGCGGTCCGAAATACCGCTAAGAGAGGCAACTGCCGGGTCTGATCCTCAGGCTTGCGCGCGTCAGTAACGGCAATCGAAACGCTGCCGCCAATGCCAAACAACGCCACAAGCAGCACTCCAGCAATAGTCCGGGGTTTGAGCGGCATAATGATGACAAGCGCCGCCATCACCGGATACAGCAAATTGATGACGCTCATCGTTCCGGTGGTCCGGTGTTGAAATCCCTTTACCGTAATTTTGTCCAGGATGTCGTCGGCGGTCTTGGTCCAGCTGAGCGGATGCTTGGAGTCGTTCCAGCCGTCGATGACCTGTCGGATCTTGATCATCCGGTCGCGCACGAGTTCGCTCGAAGCAGAGCTCGTCAGCTCGGCGCAACGCGCATCGTGGCCGGTTCCGTGCCACTCCTCCGGCCGCAACTTCTCACCGCTGCACTCGGTCCGTGCACTGCCGGGGACCGTTGCTGCATCCCGCTCAGGGACCGATCCATTGGCCCTGGCTCATGAGGTATCCGCGATCGACGTAGCCTGAAGCGCTAGTGCTCTTCACTGCACTGCGCAGCAAGGCCGTCGATCCGCCAGGCGGCTGGGCGTTCATTGCCGCAGACGCCCGCAGTGCCGCGGCGTTGATCACTCGCTCAATGGCGCCCGAGGACGATCCTCGACGACCGGCTCCAGCGAGCAGGGCTCTGATTAGGCGTCTTGACGACCCGCACGAGGTAGATCTGCTGCGAGTGCTGTGATCGGGTGCCATCGCGCGAGCTCGTCCGCGTTGCGACCTGGGCAGCGACGCGCGATCCGGCCACCGCACTTGAACGATCGCGCCAGCAAGCACTGGGTTAACGACCTCGATCACCGTGTCACCGTCGGCCCGATCGACCACACGTCCCTAGGACGTGGTAAGGGCTCCGCCGCCCTGGATCTCCCCGTGCTGGCGAAGCTTTGCCGCACCGGTCGGGTGGTCGGCACAGACTGTCGCGACCGTGATCGACGCACCGCTCTGCCAATCCCATACGCGCACAGGGCACAGCACAGACGGCTCTTGTTGCGCGTCCGATTCTTCCGCATGATTCTTCAGGCGCGCTGCATCCCCCTGCACGGCGCCCCCGACCCCGACCTGCGACACGAGCTACAGCGCATTCTGTATGGGCTGATCCCATCGCGATCTTGGCAGCAATGGGCAGCGCCGTGGCCGCAGCCCCGCCGCATCGAGCTGGCCTACATCACGCGTGAGATCGCCGCCGATCACCTCGGTCTGGCTGCTCCTGCCCGGGTGATCGCCATGCGAGCCCAAGGCGAAGCCGAGGTCGTCATCGAACAAGGCGAAACCCGGTTTGAGGGAGTGAGGTGGGTGACTCCACATCAGATCGCGGCCAACCAGGTGATCTCGCTGCCCGAACTTGCCCGCCGCGGCCTGGTCAACGCCGCCACCGACGTCGCTGCAGCGACCAACCAGGCTGTGGCTGCAGTCGCTCACCTTCAGCCCACCGAACCTGCGCCGCCGTGGGAGCAGACGGTGCTCGGCGTGTCGGCCTAGCCGCCACAAATCGCGAGATTCCGGTCCATCAGCCGAACCGAGGAGGCCCACCACGATGAGCCGAACGACATCGGCAACCAATGGCGGTGGAATCGTCGCGGAAACTGCGCACCTGGGCACGAGGATGCCACGCGACCGAAGCTGCGGTGGAGTTGTGGCGGCAGATTCGTGGACCCGGGTCAGCCATGGTTGCAGACCGACGACAGAGGAATCACCTGGCTCGACGCACAGGTCATTGCGAGGTACTCGCATGCCGTGTCCTCAGGAGAGCGCCACATTTTGGCACTCGTCGAGGCCCTCGCAGTTGGCAAGCCGCTCGAAGATGTGTGCGGTCTCATGGCCAGCTTGGACCCCAACCATCTCGGTCTCGTCCTCGCCGTATTGCGGCATGCCAGCTCTGGCAGCAGTAACTCCTCAGAAGACTCCGCAGGCAGTGCCTGTGATACCTGACGACAGTCGCAGTCGATTCAATGTCTCACCCCGATCGCAACAACGCCCGCGCCCCGGCCCCGAGGCTCGCCGCGGGACAGCTCCTCAGACCTTCCCCACCCGGGCGCGTCGTTGGCTGTCCACCCAGGAGTCCCCAACATTTGACGGCCTGGCGACGGGCTCGGAGTTGATCATGAAAACGATCGGAGGTGATGAACTGCCCAAGATCAACTAACCCCGTACAAGAGAAGTGGCCCGCCAGGAGATTGCCGCTCCTGACGAGCCTGAGACCCACTTAGCTAGGAAGCGAGTCCCAGTGACCCAGTCAACCATCCTGTCGTCCGGCCCCATCAACGGTGCCGACACACTCACGATCGAAGTAATTTAGCCCGACAGGATGCCCGCCGTGGTCAGAATCGTCTGGCCGACCGCGGCAACGATCACCACACCCTCCCACTACCTCGAAGTAGCCAGCGCGGCCATGCATCTGCTCGTTGAAGCCTCCACGACTTTGGCCCGAATCCGAGCGAGCCGATGGCTCTGAGCAGGCTCGCACAGGTTGCCCGTAGATCGTGTGGGCGGGCCTTCACACCGGATCGCTTCACGGCAGGATTCCAGCAGTCCCGCCGCCAGCTTCCGTAACGCAGGTATCCGCCAGTTCGCGAACACCCACCCATCCGTCTCGAGTCGGGCGAGATCAGCGACCAGCTGCGGTCGGCAGGGTGATGGTTCTCGTTGCGTAGGTCTTGGTCGGCCCAATAGTCAGAGGCCCTGTCGAATCCTCCACGCTCTGGCGGACCGTGAGCATTCCACGGGGCAGGTCAACATCGGACCAGCGCAAGGCCAGGGCCTCGCCAACTCTCAAACCGCCGTAGGCGAGCAGACGCACCAGCACACGGTCCCTTTCATGCGTCATCGCACAGGCCAAGGCTTCGACCTCGGCGGGGGAAAGGAACGGACGTTCGGTCTGGGGCCTCTTGGGTAGGCTCCCCGATCCCATGGTGCAGGGGTTCTTGCTTGATCCTTCGGACCAGCACAGTGCCGAACCGCGGCTCGATCCTCAACCGCCAGGCCGTCGAATAATTGACCCGCGTGGTGGGCTTGCGAGACTGCAATGAGCGCCAGTAGCCCGGCCACCAATGGCTAAGCGGTTCCGATCCTGCCTTCTCGTCGATCGCCGTTCCGGCGTCGAGCTCAGCCCGCTTGCGACTAAGCCACCGATCCGCCGCGCCCTTGGTCGCAAACGTCTGTGGCGCTGGGGTGAAACGATGGGTCTCAGGGTCGAGGTAGCGAGCTTGGTAACGGCCCGACGGAAACCGTCGCACCGATCCCCAGCCTCGCCTACCCCGAGTCACTAGAGTCGTCCTTACTGAGCGTTGTCAGCCGTTGTCACTCAGAGTGCGTGGCGCATATCTGGCGATGCACCAGTGGGAGAGATACGAAAGTCCTAGTCAGCCCCCATAGCTCAGGGGATAGAGCAAAGGTTTCCTAAACCTTGTGTCGTAGGTTCGAATCCTACTGGGGGCGCCGGAGCGTTTGACCTGGTCAGAGCATTGTTCGGGCGATCCGCTCGGGCAGTTCGATGATCTCGGCCGAGGATTCAGGCCGCAGCGGCTTCCAGCAGGGCCGCGTCAAGGCAGTGTTGGAGACGTCGTCCAGGTCGTCCTCAGACAGCGACGTGTAAACAATCAATGTCGTCGCCGCGTCCTTGTGGCCAAGCATCCGGCTGTACGTGTTTCACCGACGCGCCAGACGCAATTGCCAAGGACGCTGCGGTATGTCGGAGGTCGTGAGGCGTAAGTCCGGTGAGAGCGGCCGCGGCGACTGCTGGGTCCCACCTTCGCCGCCAAGTTGCAGACCGGATCGGCTCGCCGTTCGGACTGCTGAAGAGCACATCCTCTGGATTCTTGCCTGCAGCCTGGGCAACCAAGGCATCGAAATCAAGACCAGCGTCGTGTCGGGGGTGGCACTGAGATCGCTTATTGGACGAGTGGGGTCGGGCCGCCGCTTGTGCTGGTCCACGGGGCGCCCGCCGACCACAATCGATGGCGGCCGCTGCTGCCCTACCTGGAGCCGTACGTGACGGTTCATGTACTCGACCGGCGAGGCCGCGGTGCCAGCGGCGACGCTCCTGAGTACCTCGTGGAACGGGAGTACGAGGACGTTGCGGCTGCGGTGGATGCCGTGGCAGCTTCCGGGCAACGGGTGGATGTGTACGGGCATTCGCACGGCGGCATCGTGGCCTTTGGCGCCGCAGCCCTGACTCCGAACATCCACAAACTCGTCCTCTACGAGGGCTGGCCGGTCCCGGACCCATCTATTTACACCCTCCCGGCGGGCGTTATGACGCGAATGAACAAACTGCTGGCCGAAGGTGATCGGGACGGCGTCGTCGAGGCGCTGTTCCGGTCAGTGGAGGAGATATCCGATGAGGACATGGCCGCGCTCCTGTCGGCCCCTCTTGGACAGGCCGAGTCGCAGCCGCGCACACGCTGCCCCGCGAGATTTTGGGCGAGGGCCAGGCCCGACTGGAAACAGACCTGGCGGCGAGGGTCAACGTGCCTGTCCTGCTATGGACCGGCGAGCAAGCACCGACCCCTCAAAGAAGTCGGCGCGGTGGCAGCCGCACTACCCGATGTACAGCGGTTGGTCCTTGCCGGACAGCAGCACATCGGCGACATCCTGGACCCGGAGACTTTCGCTAAGCACCTGCTGGCGTTCCTGCACGGCCCGACCCTGCGCCGCCGAACCGGTGCCATCGCCAACGCCCGCCACGATTACCGCAGGTCGTGCTGTTCGACCTTCGACATGATCTGCCGGCCCTGACCGTAGACGTCGAGGTCGTCCTGCTGCCGTATACCGTCTGTCCGGGGATCTGCTTCGCTTACCTTGGAGACGCCCGGAATAATGTGGGCAACTCTGGTCGGTGCGGAGACCACGAGAGGACTGGTTTGGACAGCCTTGGGGTCACCTGTGAGGTCGTCAAGTCGCCGTACTCGATCGTGTTTGATCAGGCGGAGAACCGAATGCACACGATCAAGGCCGTGATGGTCGCGACGCTGGGGGCCTGATCATGCGCGTGGTGGTGGCGCTGGGGGGCAACGCCTTGCAGAGGCGGGGCGAACCCATGACGGTCGCCAGCCAGCGGGCGAACGTCGCCGCGGCGTGCGGGGCGCTGGCGCCGGTGGCCTTGGAGCATGAGCTCGTCATCTCACACGGCAACGGCCCGCAGGTCGGTCTGTTAGCGCTGCAGGCGTCGGCTTTTGACGAGGTGTCGTCCTACCCCTTCGACGTCTTGGGAGCGCAGACCGAGGGGATGATCGGTTATTTGATCGAGCAGGAGCTGGGCAATCTGCTGCCGTTCGAAAAGCCGCTCGCCACGATCCTCACCATGACTGAGGTCGACCCCGCGGACCCGGCGTTCGATGACCCGACAAAGTTCGTCGGCCCTGTCTACAGCAAGGACGAGGCGCACCGGCTCGCCGCGGAACGCGGCTGGGTGGTTAGACGAGACGGGGACGCCTGGCGGCGGGTCGTCCCATCGCCGGTGCCGCTACGCATCTTCGAGCAGCGGCCGGTGGAATGGCTTCTCGCGCAGGGCTGCGTTGTCGTCTGCGCGGGAGGTGGCGGCATCCCAACGATGTATCGGCCCGGGACGCGGACACTGGTCGGTGTGGAGGCGGTCATCGACAAGGACCGCGCGAGCTGTGTGCTTGCCAGGGACCTTCATGCCGACATCTTGATTATCGCCACCGACGCCGACGCCGTGTATGTGGACTGGGGCACTGCGTACCAGCGCCCGATCCGGGCGGCCCACCCCGACGAGCTCGGCCACCTCTGGTTTCCCGCCGGATCGATGGGTCCGAAGGTCGAAGCCGCAGTCGACTTCGCCCGGACCACCGGTAGGGAAGCTGTCATCGGGGCGCTTAACGACCTGTCGCTCATTCTCAAGGGAACTGCCGGTACCCGGGTGTCGATGATCATGACCGGGATCGCGTACGGCTGACCCGGCGTATCTCCGGGGAGAGCCGGCTGGTGTCTGCCACCTTGTCGCAGTCAGCATGAAGCTGCAGCTGGGGCAGTCTGTCCCGGGCGGTGCGCGATGGCTGGGAGCGGCCCCAACAGAGCTCCGCGACGGGAGACCGTCTGGACCCCTGGACGGCTACTACTGGATGCGGGACGTCCAGAGCGGTCCGCCATTGGGACCGAGCAGGAGCAAGGGATCAGAAGCCGGCTGCCGGCTCTCCTCAAGCAGCAGCAGACGGAGCAAATGTCCGCCGCCGCGCTTCATCCGGGGAGGCCGAGCGGCCGGGCGGCGGCGGTCGGTTCTTAACGGCGACTCTCGACGCGTAGGTGTGGCCGAGTCGTCGCGCTCTACGAGGGCGCGCCGGGGCTGCGTGGATGTATCGGTGGTCATGTATGGGGGACCTTCTCGGTAGCAAACGGCGGCCGAAGCCGTCAAAGATGGTCAGATCGGAGCGCGTCGTTGCGTAGGTGTTTACAACGGCATCCGGCAGGGAGTCATTCCCCAGGTCGGCGGGATCCCCTGGATCAGCTGAAACACGCACCACGCTCGGTCCCATCAATCGCGCTCGCCTCGGCCGCCGGCCGGACACCCAGCCTCAGCCAAGCAATCGACGAAGTGACAGGCAGCAAGACCCGCATCGGGCCATGATCGTCGGTGGCAAACGTTCTGCCGACCTCATTAAGCGTTCCCGCCACCGGCCGAGTCACCTCCTCTTCCTCGAAGCGGAGAAGAGCGACATTGTCGTAAAGGTTCTCAACGATGCACCCGGCGTCCGCCCGTTCCTTGGCCTTCGCCTCATGCTGGAGCTCGGACGTGAGAACCGCGAGCTCTTTTTGCAGCTTTCCCTGTAGTGGCGTATCGCAGAACGGTCCGCTTACGAGACGACGGGCCAGTGACCTGAGATTGGCGTCTGTGCCGGTGACGACTGGTAATCGGATGGTCTGAGGTGGACGACGGTGGAGGTGAGCCGAGCTTCTTCGGCAGCCCAGGTCACGAGGTGTGAGGTCAGGCTCTCCTCAGGGGTTGTGAGATGGTCCTCGGGCCGACCCGAGGCGAGGGCCTCAATGAAGGCCCGAACGAGGCCGGTGTCGCCGCCCGCGTGCGGGTCGTGCGCGTTGGAGCCTTCGATGAGGTGCCGCTCACGTTTCCCGATGCGGAAGTTCAGCACCTCCACCTCCCGGCCATTCCCCTCGAGGCATCCGTGGGTGCCGAAGATCTTGGTCTGACGGAAGGCGAAGTCGGTGAAGGCTGTCATCGTGAACGACGCGGTGGTGCCGCCCTCGTATTCCAGGTTGACCACCTGGTGGTCCACCACATCGTTGTCGCAGCGGTAGACGCAGCGACCGTAGGGACCTGTCCGCAGCGCGTCCAGCACACCTTCTTCTGTGCGGGCGGAGGTGACAGTCTGCAACGGCCACCGCTCGGCAGCGGAGTTACCCAGGCAGCCCAGATAGATCCTCTTCGCTGAGTAGGGACAATCAGCCTCGATGGCGCAGTCGATGCAGCGCTCACCGGCACCGGAGGGGCGTTGCTCGGGACGAAAGTGGTGGAGGCCACCGAAGGAGGACACACGATGCGCCGGCCGCCCAACCAAATGGTTGAGCCAGTCGATGTCATGCACACTCTTGGCCATCAACATAAACGTCGACGCGTCGGTGCGCCGCCAGTTGCCGCGTACGAAGGAGTGCGCCTGATGCCACCAGCCGACCGGCTCGAGATGCTGCACTGACACGATCTGACCGATGACGCCTGAGTCGAGGAGTCGCCGCAGCACCCGGGTGTATGGGGTGTAGCGAAGGACGTGGCAGACGGCGAGTGTGACCTGTGCCGCCCGCGCCGCTTCGACAATCGAGCGGCACATGTCGGGCGTCACGGCCATAGGCTTCTCAAGCAGCAGGTGGTAGCCCTGTTCGGCCAGCGCCAGGGCCGGTTCATGGTGCAACCGGTCCAGGGTCGCGATCACGGCGGCGTCGGCGATCCGGGGCTGCTCGATGACCTCTCGCCAATCCGAATACCGGCGCCTTGATGGCACGGCGTGCCGCTCTGCGAGGGTGGTCCGGCGGCGTTCGTCGGGGTCAGCCACGGCGGCGATGCGAACACGAGGATCGCGGGCGGCAAGGTCGGCATACAACTGCCCGCGGTCGCCGGCGCCTACGATTATCAGTGAGATCTGGCGGGCCATGTTGATCCTCTCTGGCTTGAGCTAGTTCGCCAAGGTCGGTGTTGGGCGATCGAGCTTAGACCGGATGTTCGTCTGCGCCTGGAGACCGACCAGGACTTCGGGTGCGGGCACCTGGGCCGCGGTGCAACATGATCATCAGTAGGGCACTCGCAGCTGCCGCTGCTGTCGGTCGTTATCTACTCACAATGTGACGCTAACGCTGGGACCACTGACGGTTGGTCATGTGGTGCACAGCCGGCCCCCATCCTGTGCTGACGGCCGAGCACTACGCATTGTGAGATCGGCAGGTTCGTACACGGCCACCCACGCCAGGTGCGGTCGCCTGCCTCCTGAATATTCAGTTGCACGTGGGACAACCGCTGAGCAGAGTCAGCATGGTGAGTGATCTGCCCGAGCGGTGGAGCCGGGCCACCGTCTTTCCCGACATGTGGGTAGACCCGGAAGAAGACCCTCGCAACAGTGACGGAGTGAGCCCGGATGGCGAGTTGCCGACGCTGCAGGACTACCTGAGGGACTACCGACTGACCCTGCAGATGAAGGGCGAGGGATTGGACCCGGAGCAGCTGGCCCGTCGGTCGGTGCCGCCGTCGACCATGTCCTTGCTCGGACTGCTCCGCCATCTTGCCGAGGTGGAGCGGGACTGGCGCAACTGGATTCTGCCTGGGGACCCGGCACCGAAGTTGTACGGGACGGGTGATGCCGACTTCGAAGGAGCGGCCGCTGAGCAGGCGCTTGTGGACGAGGCATTCGCCGATCTCGCTCGCGAGCAAGCGGCCACTGATGCAGTGCTGGCCGAGCATCCGGATCTGGGCGAGCGGGTGGGAAAGGACGGCATCGCCGTCCGGGAGCTGTGGGTTCACCGGATCGAGGAGTACGCCCGACACTGCGGGCACGCCGATCTTCTACGCGAATGCATCGACGGTCGGATCGGGCAGTAGCAGATGTGTCGAGTGTTCGAATCAGCTCCCCGACACGTCCCCCACCAGGCGGTGCGCTCGGGTAGCGCCTCAGGAGGTCCACTACGACGGGAGGCACACCTTGTACTGTGTCTTCACCTTTGAGATCGTTGGGTCGCAGAAGTAGAGGTGAGGGCGATGTCGGCGGCGACGCCCACGGCTCCCGATCAGGAGGTTGATCGGTATAAGGCCGTACGGCAATACTCCCTGGGAGGGATCCTTGGGGTGTGGGCCGCCGCGGCCGTCCCGATGGGCCTGCTGGCATGGGTCGTCGCTCCCTGGCTCGCAGACCAACTCGGGGGCGATGAGCCACTCACTCAGGCGTTGCTGATCGTCCTCACGGCGGGCCTCATCTGGCAATTCGTGCTGGTCCTGATCCTCCTCAGGCGGGAGCTGGGGTCACTCGAATGGTCGCGGGTCTGGGACGCACTTTGGCTCCGGCCACCGCGAGATCCGAAGACCGGACGTGTGGGCGGAAGGGTGTGGTGGTGGGCGCTGCTGTTCGTCGCCCTCGTTGCCGCGTGGGCAATGGTGCCCGCGCTCCCTGGTCCCTCCGCAAGGAATTTCGGCGATTTCCTCGGCTCCGAGCGTGGCGCGGCTTTCTTCAGCGGCGCGTGGGGCTGGTTCGCGCTCATCGTCGTGTTTGTCGTCTTCAACACCGTGCTCGGCGAGGAGCTGCTCTTCCGGGGGTTGCTGCTGCCGCGCATGCGAGCCGTCTTCGGCAGGGGGGACTGGGTCGCCAACGGGGTGCTGTTCACCCTCTATCACCTGCACGTGCCATGGGTCATGCCAAAAACCTTGGTGGAGGGCGTCTTTCTCGAGGCCTATCCGGCGCGGCGCTTCCAGAGCGCGTGGATGGGGATCATCGTGCACTCGGTTCAGAGCGTCTTCGTGATCGCCGTCGTCCTTACCCTCGTCCTCAAGTAGTGCGGTACTGCCACTTCGCGACCGGGCTAACGCTGAAGAATCCCGTGCTTGAGCGCAGTGGCGGG
>DASUYM010000234.1:0-6856 GCA_036377435.1 Propionibacteriaceae bacterium | reverse complement strand
TACCCTGCCCCCAACGTGACTCGGCCAGCCCCCGGCTACGCCGGACCGCGTACGGGTTCCGTGCAGGCGACCAGGACTGCGGACGGCGTCCCGCTCGCATCCTGGTGGTGGCGCGTGCTCGCTGTGTTGATCGACAACCTGATCATTACCGCCATCGTCACCGTGATCACCTTTCCGGTGTGGCGATCGCTCTACGCGACGATGGTCAATTACTTCAACGCCGTCATGGATGCCCAACGGTCAGGGGTCCCACCACCAACAATGAACGCGACCGATCTGATCTCTGGTTCCAATCAGCTGATCTTGACCTCGGTGATGTTCGGTGTCGGGCTGCTGTACCACGTAGGCTTTCTGCGCTGGAAGTCGGCGACACCTGGGAAATTGATCTGTGGGCTGCGCGTTGTTCCGGTTGACCGGGGCCGTGATCCCGGACCACTCGCGTGGAGCTCTATCTTCATTCGCGCCGCGATCTGGGTTTTGCCCGGCATCAGCTCATTCCTGAGCTTGATCACCCTCGTGGATGTGCTCTTCCCACTCTGGCACCCGAAGCGACAGGCGCTGCACGATATCGCCGCCAAGACACAGGTTGTTCGACTTCGCTGAGCCTCGCAGGTATCAGGTCGATCTCATTTCTCGCGCCAAAAATCGGAACCGCCTGAACATCGCAGTGCAGGTGACTATATTGAGCCGAGGTCGGAGCGTTCGGGGCGCTCTTACCCAAACCTTCGGGCGCGGGGGCCAGGTCCGATGAGGTTGTTGTGCTGCATACGCTTTTGCGCTCAACTGCCGCCTTGGCGGGACTCATCACATGGGTGACCGTGGCGGCATTGCCGGTTCCGGCAAACGCCGAGACCACTGACGGCACTTTGACGGTAATCGTCAACCGTGACGTCGACGGCGATGGAAACTACGACGGCACCGTCGACCAGCCACAGCCGGGCATCCAGATCGCGGTTACCGACGCTGGTGGATCCCGCGTCAAGGGAGTCACGGAGCGTGACGGCAAATTCGTCCTGGCGGCAACGAGCAAGCTCAAAGGCGGGCGATATTTCGTCGTCGCCGAGATCCCCGCAGCGCTCTCTGCGCTCACACCGGTTCCGGAAAGCAGGACGTTTCAGCCGTTGAGCACGACGGTCGACGTGACATCGGAGGACCAGACAGTGCGTATGGCCGTTGCACCCGGTCGCACCTCCGCCGAAACTCCGCAGCCTGAATCGACAACCGTCTCGCGCAGCTCGGATCGGCCTCAAGTAGCTCAATTCGCGGTCGGGGACTCGGTCTGGCGCGACGACAACAGGTCAGGGGTCCAGGACGCGGGAGAGTCGCCCGCCGGTGGGGTCAGCATCCAACTGCTCAACGTTGACGGCGAGGTGGTGACCTCAACGGTGAGCAGCTCATCGGGACGCTACGTCTTCGACAACCTTCAGGCCGGCACGTACTCGGTGCGGTTCGCAGGCGTGCCAGAGGAGTTCCGGCTCACGCCAGCAGGCGTGGGTGACGAGCTGGCCATCGACTCTGATCCGGACTACTCCGGAGTGACTCCACCCTTCACCTTGGGGGTGGGGGAGTCCAATGTTCGACCTACGACCGCGGTAGACGGGGTGGACGCGGCGTACATCAATCCGACGATCGATGCGGGGATCACTCCGCTGCGTTATGCCGTGGGTGACCGAGTCTGGCTGGACCTGAACAGCGACGGCATCCAGCAGCCTGATGAGCCAGCCGCGTCCGCGACGGTCTCCTTGCTCACTGTCGCTGGCCATGTGGTCGCTACCACCACCACCGATGCGAGTGGTCGTTACCGGTTCTCCAATCTGCGATCCGGTCGTTATCGGCTCCAGTTCACCAACCTCCCGGCGAATCGCGCCTTGACGGCACAGGCGGCAGGTAGTGACCGAGCGCTGGACTCTGATCCCGATTCCACGACGGGGATCACTCCGGTCTTCAAGCTGGCCCAGGGAGCGCCCAATCTCGCGCCGGTCACTGACGCCAATGCTGGCCATACTGACTTCGAAAATCAGACGCTTAACGCGGGTTTGGTGGCCGCGTACTCGGTTGGGCATGTGGTCTGGCGCGACAACAACGGCGATGGGGTAGTCGGCTCTAGCGACACGCTGGGAAGTGAGAACCCAGTCGACAGCAATATCGATGCCGGCCTCACGGCGCCATCGAACCATCGTGGCCTGCCAAGCTCTAACAGGGCGCCCGTTGACGCAGCGCTGTCGACCGGGGGGTTCGCACCGCAGATTGCGATACTCGGGCTGGCGCTCGCGGTTGCGAGCGCGAGCGGCCTCGCGGTGGCTCGGCGGCGGCGCAAGCTAGGCCGCTAGGGCGCAGGGCGCTCCTTGTTCATTGGCATGCTATTGATCACGTCCTGCACCCGATCGGTGCCGAGGCGGCGCACCCTGCGGCGTATCCGAGACTGCGTCGACTGGTCCCAACTCGAGACAGCTGTACCGAATCGATTTCGGTCATCGGGTCGCATCATTTCCGCGGCATCATCGACGCTAGCGCCGGCGACCAGGGCCTCGACCGCCGCGAGCAAGGCCGGCCAGTCGCCCTCGAGTGAACTGGTGATTTTGAATGGCAGGTCCGCCTCGATCAAGATCGACAGCTGTTCGACGACCTGCCGCGGGCTGGTCTTGCCGACAGCAATCTTGCCGTAGAGCCCCGCGGCTTCGATCACTTCGACCGCCGCCTCCCAGCCTGGTGCGTACGGCAGATCGATGAAGACTCCGACCTCGGACCTGAGCTCTCCGGCGGCCGAGACCACCCGCGCTGCGCTGCCGGCAAGATCATCGAGATCACGGAGCGTCGGCTCAACCGACGCTATCTCGACGCCTGCGGTGTAGTGACGTGCCAGCGCCAGCAGCCCGCCGGCGCCGCGGCTGGTGATCACGCTCACCGGGATGCTGGCACCAAGCGGGACTTGTCGAGCGATGTCAGAGAGCCGAGGATCTGGCACGACAAGGGTCGCTAGCAGACCTCCGTACGCATTGCGCAGCTCGCGGTGCTGGGCGAGCACCTCGGCCACCGGGGCTTCCGGACGCCGTAGGAGGATCTCGTCGTCAAGCAGGCTGTCGAACAGCTCCATGGCCAGCAGGTTACGCAGGCAGCGTTGAAGCAGTTCCGCGACAGGGTGCGTTCTTCGAAGCTGCGCGCGATGCGCAAGCGGCTTCAAAATAAAGTCATGAGCCGGTTTCCGCCGCATGAGGTCGGGGAAGCGCTCGCCAAGGTGCGCGCAGTCTGTCTGACCTTGCCCGAGACGACCGAGCGTCTGAGCCACGGCGGGCCCGCGTTCTTCATCCGGAACAAGAAGTGTTTCGTGATGTTTCTCGACGACCACCATGGCGACGGCCGGTTGGCGATTTGGTGCGCCGCTCCTGACGGTGTCCAGGAGGATCTCGTAGCGACGGATCCGGAACGCTTCTTCCGGCCGCCGTACGTCGGTCACCTTGGCTGGCTGGGCGTTCAGTTGCCAGGAATCGAGGAGGCGGAGCTCAGCGCAATCTGTCGAGAAGCGTTTGCCACGGTTGCGCCGCCAAGCGTGCTCAGACTGTGGAGACCCGAGCCCGGAGCGTGACGTTGCCCGCGACGAGGATCAGGCAGACCCTTGTATGACTACTCCGGCATTGGCCAGCTCAGCTGATATCGCATCAACCCGATCCGGCGCGACTGCGGCGGTCAGGTCGAGCAGGACAGTCGTCTCGAAACCCTCACGTACCGCGTCCAGTGCGGTGGCGCGTACGCAGTAATCGGTGGCGATGCCGCAGATGTCGAGCTGATCGACTCCTCGCGCTCGCAGCCAGGGTGTGAGCGTCTCGCCATCGGCGGTGACGCCTTCGAAGGCTGAGTACGCCGGCGCGTAGTGGCCTTTGTAGAAGACGGCTGCGAAGTCGCGGAAGGTGAGTTCATCATGAAACTCGGCGCCTGGAGTGCCGACTACACAGTGCGGCGGCCAGGAGTCCACGAAATCCGGCTCAGCAGAGAAGTGGGCGCCAGGATCGATGTGATGATCACGAGTGGCAATGACATGGGCGTAGCCGTGATCACTGCGGAGCAGGCTGTCAATCCGACTGACCGCGGCAGCTCCGCCGGCCACACCCAACGAGCCACCCTCGCAGAAGTCTCGCTGCGGGTCAGCGACGATCAAAGCCCGTGTCATGATCACAGCTCCCTTGCAGGTCCGGCGATCGCTTCTTCCATGCTGAGGGCAGTGGGCAACTCGCCGTCGGGCTTGGTCAGATTTGACTTACCTGCAACCTCGACCGTATCGGCAAAGATTGTCTCGATGACCGGCTCGCCTCGTGACATCTTCAGCGCGTCTAGGGGAAGCTCAGCGCGCGAGCGCAGGTGACGCAGCCGCATGGTCTCAAGCGATTCATCTCCAACGATCTCTCCCGCCTCTACCAACTGGACGAGCAAGGCGCGGTCGTTGGAGTCACCTGTCGGCGGAACGCCGATGCCAACGATTTCCGCTTGCGCCGTACCCTGCTCAGACAACCGTCGCAGCGCGTACTTGCGACCGCCGACAGAGACCTTGTTCACACTTTTCTTGGCCACGGCCACCATCGGTGTTCCGACATCGTCGGATTCTGCGCGAGCAACCAGCTTGTAGACGAACTCGCACGTGGGGTGGCCGCTGCCGGTGACCAAGGCTGTGCCGACGCCGTAGCTGTCCACCGGAGCCCCCGAGAGGGCCGCGATGGCGAACTCGTCGAGGTCGCTGGTCACAATGATCTTGGTCTGGGGCGCACCGAGGGAGTCCAGCAGCTCGCGAACCTGCGTGGCCAGGAGTCCCAGATCGCCGGAGTCCAGCCTGACTGCACCAAGTCGACCTTCGGTGAGTTCTACCCCTGTCCTGACGGCTTCCATCACGTCGTAGGTGTCCACCAACAACGTGGTTTGCTCACCCAGCTCGGCGATCTGTGCCGCGAACGCTTCCCGCTCACTTGCGTGGAGCAGGATGAAGGAGTGCGCCGCCGTACCGCGTGTCGGTACCCCGTAACGTCGGCCGGCCTCCAGGTTCGAGGTCGACGCAAAGCCCGTCACGTACGCCGCCCTGGCAGCTGCGACCGCCGACAGCTCATGTGTTCTGCGGGAGCCCATCTCGATGCACGGCCGATCGCCGGCCATTGCGGTCATCCGGGAGGCGGCAGAGGCAACGGCTGAGTCGTGGTTGTAGATGCTGAGGAGCAGAGTCTCAAGTACGACTGCCTCGCCGAAGGTGGCCTCCACGATCACTACGGGAGAATTGGGGAAGTAGATTTCGCCCTCCGGATAGCCCCAGATGTCACCGGAGAAATGGAAGTCGGCCAACCAGTCGGCCATGGCCCGATCGACCACCTCGCGGTCCAGGAGGAACCGCAGCGACTCCTCGTCGAAGCGGAAGTGTCGCAGGGCACGGAGCGCCCGCCCCACGCCGGCGACCACCCCATAACGCCGGCCCTCAGGCAGTCGTCGTGCGAAGAGCTCGAAGACGCATCGCCGGTTTGCGGTACGCGCTCGGAGTGCCGCCCGAACCATCGTCAGTTCGTAGTGGTCGGTCAGTAGGGCGGTGGTCGGAACCTCACTCGGTCCCCAAGCCGCCGCAACGGCCGGAGCTGCCTCCGTGGCGGTCACAATGTCAGCCTAGCCAGGTGGGTCCCAGGTGGGTATGGAGCGCAATGCGCGAATTCCCAGGGTCATTGCAAGAATGGTTCTTATGCCTGACTCCGACGGGGAGAGCCTGACGCCAGCTGGCGGAACCGCTATCGCCGAGCGCCCAGTCGATGAAATCCTGGCGCAGACACCTTGGGTGACCATCGTCTGGGACGACCCGATCAACCTCATGTCTTACGTGACCCATGTGTTCGTGACCTACTTCCACTACACCAAATCCAAGGCCGAGAAATTGATGCTGCAGGTGCACACCACGGGCAAGGCGATCGTCTCCAGCGGCACGCGCGAGGCGATGGAGCGCGATGTGACTGCCATGCACGAATTCGGCCTATGGGCAACTCTCGACAAGGCGGACAGGTGAGCTTGCGCACGCTCTATCGCAGACAGGCGGAACACGGATCGCGCGACAAAGCGCGATCCGCGCCGAGCGAGCCTGGCGAGCGAGGCAATCAAACATGAAGAAGTTCCACCGTCGGCGTGGCATGATCACTACCCAGCTCAGCCCATATGAGGTGGAGCTGCTGTCCTCCTTGATCATGCAGCTGATCGAGCTCGTTTCCGACGGTGAGCCTGAAGGCTTTCCTACCGCCCCGGAATCCTCCGATCCGTTTGAGGAGATCGTCAAGAACTTGGAGGACAACCCGGACGAGCCGGAACAATCAGAGGACCCGGTGCTCAAGCGGCTCTTCCCTGACGCCTACCCCAGGGACGCGATGGCTTCGGCAGATTTCCGTCGTTTCACCGAGCGAGACCTGAGGGCGATGAAAGTCGCTGAGGCGCGCGTCGTCCTCGACAGGCTTGCGACGACCGAGCTGGGGGCACATGATCTCAAGATCCCGCGCGACGAGGTCGAGAGCTGGCTGCGTACCCTGACCAACGTGCGGCTCGCCGTGGCGATCCGGCTTGGCATACGTGACGCAGCCGATGCGGACGAGCTGGCTGCCCTGCCGGACGAGGACCCGCGCAGCTTCATGGTAAGCGTGTACGACTGGCTGGGTTTCGCCCAGGAAACCCTTATATCGGCGCTCTAGAACGGCATCCGGAAAGGCCGCGCGACATGGCGAAGTACGCACTGAACAAGGCCGCAGTTGACAACTGCCGTCGGCTGATCGACGCCAGGCAGTACGTGCTGAATAGCGATTGGGGCGAAGTGCAGCCTCGCGCGGATGCCGAGAACGCCTTTCTTGAGCGCCAT
>DASUYM010000233.1:0-6943 GCA_036377435.1 Propionibacteriaceae bacterium | reverse complement strand
GAACGGCGCCAGCCCCCACGGCTTGAAGTGCACGCCGACGGACCGGGTCCGGAGTGGGTAGCCGAACTCCAACGCGCGGGTGGGCACGGTGACCACGCAGCCGTCGGCGTACTCGGCCGTCTCGACGTCGGTGCCGGCGCGGATGCGGAACTGCGCCCCGAGGTTGACGATGAGCAGCGCCGACGGCATCGGCGGCAGCGTCAGCCGGGCGTACGGCGACGCACCCTCCAGGTAGTAAAGGTCGTCGATCAGCCCGTCCAGCGGCGGTCGCGGCACTCTGGACACGTACTCCATGCCCACAGCATCGCCGGCACCGCGCGCCGGGATGGTCCAGCCGCGCTGCCGCCAGCATCGAGCCGGCGCCGATCCCAGACGAGCGCCCGGCCGCGGACATTTGCGTGGGTTACGCGTGCTGCGTGAGCGATGGAGAATTTCTCGGCCCTCCAGTGTCGCCCTGCATGGGGGAGGCGCTAAACCAACCCTCTGCTGCGTTACCGTGCCCTGCTACGCGGCCGCGGGCTGTTCGCCGCCAAAGTCGACCTCGTCCAGCGCGGGGTCGAACACGTCCGGCGGGATGTGGAGTTCGTCGGTTGCGTAGGCGCCGAACCGGAGGATGTGGGAGGTCAGGTAGGGCGAGAGCTGGGCCAGATCCTCAGCGGTCACCTGCCACCCCTCGGCAACCAGCTGCCGGATGACCTCCATCATGTCGACCGCGGTGTGGAACACGATCAGGTTGCACAGCAGCGAGTTCCATTTGACCGACTTTTCCTGCTCGGCCGGGTCGTTCTCGGCGATCACGCCCTGGTTGCCGAACCGGGGTCCAGGCGGAGAACCGTTGTAGGCCGCGGCCTTGTTGGTGGCCGCGGTCACCCGTGCCCGCAGCCCCGAGTCGGCGAGAAACCGCAGCAGCGCCACGGTCCGCATCACGCGCCCGACCTCCCGGAACGCCTTGTAGACCCTGGTTTTTGCGCGAGTTCGACGACAATCGGCGCATCAGCGTCACCGAAGACACTTTGCATTGTGAAGAGCCCAGATAGGCCACTCCAAGCCAGAGCGCCCTGGCCGAGCTAAATGAGGCTTGGCGCTGCCTCTGCTGTGGCTTGCAAGCATGTGTCTTCATTCGGTTCATGGCCCAAATCGAACAGTGGCTTGCCGTGGTGCCCAATTTGTGCCCAATACCCCGCGTAACGGCGGTCACTCAGGGCTAGCCAAGGTCAGCTTTTCCTCTGCAGGTAAGGAAAAGCCTAGCCAGAGCCTCGCCGGTTTCGTCTTCCAAGCTGGCCATGCGAGTTCGATTCTCGTCACCTGCTCCAGTGGCATAATCCCTTGTCAGATGCTGTTTCTGAGCCTGTAATCGAACGCGACGACGCGGCATCAGATCGCGGCAGGCTGGTCATCTCGAGCCGGATCATGCGGTGTGCAGGCGCAGATTTGCCCTGGTCAGCATGCCATTCGAGGTCCGACTTCGGACCTTCTTCTGTGATCACCAGACTGATTGGCGGGCCACACACGGGCCACAACCGAGCATGACGGTCAGAGATGAGGCCTCCAGGTAGCCAGTCTGACTGCCGCCGACGCTGCCGGCCCGTCATCTGATCTCGACCCAGATCTTGGTGCGCGGAGGCGAGTGCAATTTCGGCGCCGCCGCCGCAACGTACCCGGCGGCCCGGCACGCGGACACTGTCGTTGGGCGACCGCTCGACGAGCACGCGTCCTCATCTTGACGCGACGCGGACCAAGATCACGCCAACGGCGCTACACCACTATCAGGGACGCAACTTCCAGCCCGGCTGAGGAATCCGGATCCCGGATCCCACCCAACTTAACGTGTCAGTACCCGGCCGACGCGTTCCCGGAGACTCGCTAGCTCGACGAGGTGATCAAGTTCGCCCGAAGCCTGGCAGTCCCCGATGCCGATAGCGGCGGCAGGCACCCGACCGATGAGTTCGCCCGCGGCGATAGCGCGCTGCGCATGGCCCGGCTTATGCCGCTCGAGGCCCGGCTCTACTCTGTTGAACTCAATGCCGCAAACGCGGAGATCGCGCGTGGCATCCTGACCTACGCCGGCGTGGACGACAGGGTGACCGTCGTCGGGACGCTTGGCGACGGAGGCGAAACGATCCGCACCCTGAAGCGCGAGAACGGCCTCACGCAAGGGTCGCTGGACCTGGTCTTCATAGACCAGGACAAGAACGCCTACTTACCCGATCTTGAATTGATCCTCGATGAGGGCTATAAAAGGGCGCCGCCCAGCGCTATAGACCGCCGCGCACGGCTTTCGGATACTCTGACGCGCATCGAAGGGGGCCTGATGGTGCACGCGCCCGCTGTGGGTCCGATCGCCTTCGCCCGCGGCGTTCGAAGCAGGGGGTTCCTCGACTTCGCCGGCGATCTTTGGCGCGAGCACGGCGACGTCTTCGAAGCACACGTCGGTCCCCGTCGGCTCGTGTTCGTCATGCATCCCGACGCTGTCGAGCAAGTCACGGTCTCGGGCCGCCAGCGCTACGAAAAGAAGGGCAGTTACGACGTCGTCCGAAAATATCTGATCGGCCAAGGTCTGGTCGGCAGCACCGGCGATCTGTGGCGCCGCCAGCGGAAGCTGATGGCGCCCTTCTTCACTCCGAGGGGTGTTGCGACCTACGCGGACCTGGTGATCCGCGACTCGTTGCGCTTCGCCGTGCGCTGGGAGGACCTGGCCGACGAAGGGCGGGAGGTCGACCTGTCGGAAGAGATGATGCTGATCACCGCCTCGATCATCCTCAAGGCGATGTTCAGTTCGGAGACTCCTGAGTCGATCAGCCAAATGAAGAGCGCCGTCGAGACGATGATCACGTACGTCGACACCCAGATGGTTCCCGTCCGCGTGCCGACGTGGGTGCCCAGCAGGCGCAACCACCGCTATTTCGAAGCCCGCGATCTCGTGCATGGTTCGATCGCCGCACTGATCGCCGAGCGTCGGGCGATCCACGAGACGGAATGGCCGAACGACCTGCTGTCACGCCTCATGGAGGCGCGCGACCCCGACACAGGCGAAGCCATGACCGAAACCCTGCTGCGGGATGAATCGATCACCATGTTCTTCGCCGGCCATGAGACGACCGCGCGAACCATGGCGGCGGCCTGGTACGTACTCGGGACGCACCCCGAAGTCGCTGCGCGGCTGCACGAAGAGCTCGACTCCCTCCTCGGAGACCATGCACCAACTCTGGAGGAACTGCATCACCTCCCCTACACGCTTCAGGTCGTGAAGGAGGTCCTGCGGCTGTACCCAGCGGCGCCTTTCTACGCGCGGGATGCCATCGAGGACGACCAGATCGGTGGCTTCGACGTGCCGTCCGGGGCCACGATCATGCTCTCGCCGTTCTACACACACCGGCATCCCGACTTCTGGACCGATCCCGACCGCTTCGACCCCGATCGGTGGACACGGGATGCCGAGACCACCCGTCACGGGCACTCCTACCATCCCTTCGCAGCCGGCCCGCGGATCTGCATCGGCAACAACTTCTCGCTGCTCGAGAGCCACCTGCTGCTCGCGATCCTCGCGCGACGCTTCCGCCCACGCCTGCGCGATGGGTTCGTACCGCACTTCGTCATGCGCGGCACGCTGAGCATCGAGGGCGGCCTGCCTGCCGTGATCGAGACGCGGTGATCCGCTGTTTCGTCGGGGCGCGGCGCGGGTGAAACCCAGCCACCAGACCGGTCGCCTGGGCGACATCGGCTAGTAGCCGGGCCCCGACATGCGAGACGACCCCCGTCCGCCGACACCACGACCTTCGGGAAACCCGCGATACCCTGCACCTCAGAAGTGCCTTCCCACGAGACCGAGCCTGGACCCTCAACAAGCCCAGAATCGCCGAACGGCAAGGCACTTCACCACATCCAAAGCTCGTGCCGCGCCACAAGATCAACTTCCTACTGAAGGATCCAGGCTGACTCCTCTCGGATTTCAGACCAGCCAGCTCCACCGTTCAACCGACAGTCCCGGCGCGGGACCTCGACGACGTTGAGCAGGTCGAGTTCGGTGAACTGATGTGAAGGGGATGCCGCGCGGTCGTGCCCGCTCTGCGAGCAGCACTCGGCCTCAGGTGAACTTGCGACGGTAGATTGCGACGGCGACGGCGTAGGCGATGAGGAGGATGCCGACGAGCCAGGCGAGGGCGATCCAGATGTCACTACCTACGGGTTCCTGGGCGAACAGGGCCCGGATGGTGTCCACGATCGAGGTCACGGGCTGGTTCTCGGCGAACCAGGCGACCGGGGCGGGCATCGAGTCGGTGGGCACGAACGCCGAGCTGATGAACGGCAGGAAGATCAGCGGGTAGCTGAACGCGCTCGCGCCGTCGACGGTCTTCGCCGAGAGCCCGGCGATCACGGCGAGCCAGGTCAGCGCGAGGGTGAACAGGATCAGGATACCGGCGACCGCGAGCCACCCGGCCACGGAGGCTCCGGTGCGGAATCCCATGATCAGTGCGACGCCGATGACCATCGCGACCGAGGCCATGTTCGCGAGCAGGGACGTCAGCACGTGCGCCCAGAGCACGCTCGACCTCGCGATCGGCATGGACTGGAAGCGGTCGAAGATGCCGCCCTGCAGGTCGAGGAACAGCCGGTACGCGGTGTACGCGACGCCGGACGCGATCGTGATGAGCAGGATGCCGGGGAGCATGTAGTTGATATACGACTCATTGGATCCGGTGTTGATCGCGCCGCCGAGCACATACACGAACAGCAGCATCAGTGCGATCGGAGTGACCGCGGTGGTGATGATTGTGTCGGGACTGCGGAGGATGTGGCGCAGCGACCGGCTGGTGAGGATGCTGGTGTCGCCGAGGACGTGGGTAGTCATCGGGGTTCCTTTTCTGCCGGGACGGTGCCGGTGCTGCGGTCTCCGTCGGCGGTGTCGGTGTCGCCGGTGTCGCCGACGAGGGTGAGGAACACCTCCTCGAGGGAGGGTTGCTTCTCGACGTACTCGACCTTGGCGGGCGGTAGGAGTTGCTTGAGTTCGGCGAGGGTGCCGTTCTGGATGATCGTGCCCTGGTGCAGGATCGCGATGCGGTCGGCCAGATGCTCGGCCTCATCGAGGTACTGGGTGGTCAGCAGCACGGTCGTGCCGCCCTTGGCGAGTTGCTTGACCGTCTGCCACACCTCGATCCGCGCCTGTGGGTCCAGGCCGGTGGTCGGTTCGTCGAGGAAGATGACCGGCGGGTTGCCGATCAGGCTCATCGCGATGTCCAACCTGCGGCGCATGCCGGCCGAGTACGTCGATGCCTTGCGGTTCCCGGCGTCGGTGAGCGCGAAACGGGCGAGCAGGTCGTCGGCGATCGCACCCGGGTTCTTGACGTGACGAAGCTTCGCGACTAGGACGAGGTTCTCGCGCCCGGTGAGGACTTCATCGACCGCAGCGAACTGGCCCGTCAGGCTGATCGACTGGCGCACGTCACCGGGCTTGTCGGCGATGTCGAAGCTGTGGACCATGGCGCTGCCCGCGTCGGCCTTCAGCAGCGTCGACAGGATGCGAACGAGCGTGGTCTTGCCTGCGCCGTTCGAGCCGAGGAGCGCGAAAATGCTCCCCGCGCTCACGTCGAAGTCGACGCCGCGCAGCACGTGCAGGTCATTGAAGGACTTCTCGATGCCCTGCACCTGGATCGCGGGTGCCTCGGCCTGGTGGGTGGTCACCTTTGCTCCACTCGCTCGGCGTCCTCGATCGCCTTGGTCAGGCGGGCGCGCTCCTTGTCGATCCACTGCTTGCCGGAGTAGGCCTGCGCGAAGGTCTCGGCGAACTCGACCGGGTCGTCGCCGACGATCTCGCGCAGCGGCATACCATCGGCTGCGGCGCGCTCCCAGAGGTCGGCGAAGTCGCCGAACATAGTCAGGAGGGTGTCGCCATCGGTAATGCCCCCGTAGTACATGAAGTACCGGTGGAACGCCTGCGCGGCGGTGCGGTACGGTTCGGGGAGGGCCTCGATGCGGGCCCTGTACTGCTTGTACTGCTTCTTCTGCTCGAGCGACCCGGTGAGGGTCTCGATCCACTTGGCGGCCATGGCTACTTCTCTCCTTCTTCCCGCTGGTGCTCGATGTGGTGGAGCTGTTCGATCCGTTCCGCGAGGAAGCTCCAGGCCCTCCAGAACTCCTCGAGGTCCGCTCGCCCGTTGGCGTTGAGCGTGTACACCTTGCGAGGCGGCCCCTTCTCGGACGGAACCTTCGCCACGTCGACGAGGCCGCGCTGTTCGACTCTGACGAGCAGCGCGTAGACGGTGCCCTCGACGATGTCGGTGAAGCCCTGCTTCCGAAGCTGCGCGGTGATCTCGTACCCGTAGGCCGGCTGCACCGCGAGGTGGGCCAGAACGATGCCTTCCAGCGTGCCCTTGAGCATCTCCGTCATCTGCTTTCCCATGACCGCCGCCCTCCTTTCGCTATTCGGTGTCACTGAGTACTACTAGATAGTAAAACGGAGTACCGGTAGATAGCAAGACTGAATACCAGATTCTGTCGGCGCTACGGATGGTGAGTCTTTGGGATCGCGCGCTATGGCCAGGCTGCGGCGCCCGTGACCGACGGTGGACGAAGCCCCAGTGGCTCGGCCTAAGCTTCCTTCGTCGAAGGGAGGACCAGGCGCGCGACGTTTATCGGATGCGTCCGGCCGGGATGTCCTCGGTGATCCACGGGCGCGTGCCTTCGCTCGGGTCCATAACGCCGTCCTCGAGCCAGGTGTAGGCGTCGTCCAGCACGCGCCGTGGCACGCGACTCGGACTCGATGCGCGCACTGATCATTACGATGAGGGCGGATCTCGGAAGCTTCGACTGATATGACCTGAGTCAGTCCTCTTCCCAAACACCTCCGGAGGTGCCAGAAGGGATCCATCTGGTTCCTTTGAGGATCTGGCGTTGACTCGCCGGTCCTCCTGACGCCCTCCGGAGGTGGGTTATGTCTATCAATGGT
>DASUYM010000232.1:0-4306 GCA_036377435.1 Propionibacteriaceae bacterium | reverse complement strand
CGGCGGAACCGCCGGCCCCGGATACGTACGGTCCCAGTCACCTAACGATGAGGACCAGTCCCGCAGGTACTGCTTGTCGTACGACCACTGCGGCCGGCCCGGCTCATACTCCGACACCTTCCAGAATCTCGACGAGTCGGGAGTCAGCACTTCATCCGCCAAGATCAACTTCCCTGAGTTGTCCCGCCCGAACTCGAATTTGGTGTCGGCGATGATCACGCCGCGCTCCCGCGCGATCTCTGCACCTCGGGAGTAGACCGCCAGAGTCAGCCGTTCAAGATCATTAGCAGTCGCTTCGCCGAGCGCATCCCGTACGTCCTGCATAGTGATGAACTCGTCATGCCCCACCTCTGCCTTGGTAGTCGGCGTGAAGATCGGACCCGGCAACCTGTCCGCCTCGACCAGACCTGGTGGAAGCTGAACACCGGAGATGGAGCCGCTTGCGCGATAACTTTCCAAGCCGAGCCCGGTTAAGTAGCCACGGGCAATGCATTCCACAGGAACCATGTCGAGCCGGCGGCAGCGAATCGCCCGACCCTTCCACTCCGCTGGGACATCTTGGCTCACCACATGATTCGGCACCAAATCGGCCATCCGACCGAACCACCACAACGATAACTGCGTCAAGATCGCACCCTTCTCAGGAATCGGTGTCGGCAGCACTACGTCGTAGACCGACACTCGATCCGAGGCGACCAATATGACGTCAGGCCCATCGCTGTAGACCTCGCGCACCTTGCCCCTGCGAATCAACTCCACAGGCAGCGTTCTAGCACACCGCCCGCCCCCCGGGCGGCGTCCCGGCCTTCCCCTGAACACGAGCGAGGGCCGCCCGTAGTCGACGTCTCAAGAGCGCGCCTAGCAGGCCAATTTGTGTGACCTAGAAATAAAGGGACTCGAACATCCCGAAACTCGTTCGAGTTGAGACGTTCGAGCCCCTCAGCGTGAGAGTGGACTACCGCAGCGGCCTGTCGTCACCCTTCTGTGCGCCGCTGGCCGAACGGAGGGCATCCGCCACGTCATCGCCAGTGTCCTTGACATTCTCGCCGGCCTGCTTGAGGTCCGCCTTGGACTCCTGCATGCGCCCCTCGGCCTCGAGATCCGGGTTGTCCGTCTTGTCGCCCGCGGTTGCCTTTGCCTTGCCGGCAAGCTCCTCGGCCTTGTCCTTTGCCTTGTCCGCGAAACCCATCAGAACCTCCCTGTTCTTATTGCGCCAACATCTACCCCGGCAGAATCATCCGGGTCACCTACTTCTTACCCATCTCACGGAATGTGAACACCAACTTGCGCACCGATCGATCTCCTGAAATTCCGACCGTCGAACCAGAGCGAGCTGCTCGCGCCGGCAAAGTTGGCGCCAGCGAGCCAGAGTCATTGAGGTTCATCCAGCCGCCACCGAGGCGGACGTCAGTCACATTTCCGAACTGATTACGGTGACCGGGACTCGTTGGATGGTGTTGTTGGCGAATCCACCGCGACTCCACCGTTGCCCGAGCGGCTGAGTCCGGCCGCTGGCATCCGTTGCGCGGCAGGACAGCACGTAGCTGCCCAGCTCGGACTGCCACGTCCAGGTCCAACGTGCCCAGCCATGGGATGATGCCGCTGGCTCAAGATCAGCAGATTCCCAGGTGTCTCCACCATCGCTACTGACCTCGACCATGCTGACCGGCGCCCAACCTGACCACGCCCGACCCTCGATCCGCACCGGACCAGACTTCACAACACGTTCGCGTGACATGAAGTCTGGGAACCCAGGTGGCACCATGAGGGCTCGCGGCTCGATCCGGGTCAGCGGAATGCCAGGCTCGTCAGGCGTGTCGCGCAATCGGTAGGCCCGCATCTGGAACCCATTGAACGGCTCGGCCACGACGGTGATCCGGCGCAGCCATTTCACGTGCGCCATGCCATACCAGCCAGGAACGACCAGCCGCAGCGGAGCCCCGTGCTGCGGCGGCAGCGGCGCGCCGTTCATCTCAAACGCCAGTAGGACGTCGCCGCGCATCGCTTCCGCGACCGGCAACGCCCGTTGGTAGTCCTGCTCGAGGCCTCGCTCAACGCCATGATCCGCGCCGGTGAAGACCACATCGACCGCCTCTTCGGCGATTCCTGCCTCCTGCAACAGGTCCGACAGAGGCGTCCCGCCCCAGCGGGCTGTGCCGACCGCCTCGCTTAGCCACGGTTGACTTACCGGACGCGGAAGCAGCCGCGCCCGGCCGTTACCTGCGCATTCGAGCGTCACCACTGCCGAGACCTGGGCCCGGCCGCGGATATCGTCAAGATCCAGCGACAGCGGGGTCTCGACAAGGCCATCGATCACCAACTCGAAGCTGGTCGGATCGATGGCGGGGATGTCGTAGTGGATCAGCAGGTAGTGCAATCCGGACGGGGTGATCTCCCACCGCAAGGACTCCAACGGCATGCCGTGGTTGCGAGTGGCCAACTGCAGCTCGTCGCGCGAGATGCCTTCCTCGGGACCTGCAACTCGGGCAGGCGTACTGATGCTCTCGAGATCGATGATCACCGTGGATCCTTTCGGCACTTTCACTGTAAACCCGGGGCTCCGATCGGGGCGCCGACTAGGCCCCCCGCAGCAACGATCTCCCCTCTCGCCAGAAGGCCACCAGATCCCCCATCGAGCTGAATTCCCCCGCATCTCGCAACGCGCCGAACGGCGCATTCCAGAAGGGCCCGCCATCATGATCATTCGCGCTGACGTACGCATACGGCGCAGGATGAAAGTCATCTCCTGGCGATGACCCGTACGAGCGATTGTCCAGCAGGATCGCGACATCGAAGTGCTCCGGCCACAAGATCGGCTGCTGGCCCGGATCAAGCACACGTAACGCAGCATCGCTGAGCGCGAACCAGTCAACGATGACCTGAACAGCCGCGGAGTCAAGATCAACAACATCATCGGGCTGTGCGCCACTGCCGTCGCGATAGCCGATCGCCGGCGCTCCGAACTCGACACCAAGCTGGTCAGCAAGATCGCGAAACGACCCGGCCGCTGCCACCCTACGATCCCCCGCTACCAGCTCCATCCCATCCAGCCGGATCTCCGGCCCGGCGGTTGTGCCGAACCCGCCCGTCCTCACCCGCAGCGCAATCTCACCGGTCGCCGGATACTCGGGCCCGGCGAGCAGGCACTCGGCGATGCCATGCAGTTGGCGTCGCGTGGCAACCAAGGTGGCGGTGGTCGGTCCTGAATCGGCGTGATCCATGCGACTCCTTCAGGTAATTGCTGGCAGATTCCCCGCTGCAGCGGGCGGGCTGCAACCTGTCAGCAGTTTCCCAGCACGGCACGCCGGATGGTCCTGCGGGCCACCACCCGCGCTGGGCTATGCCGTCGCGGCCGCCTCGAGGTCGGCAATCACGATCTTCTTCATCTGGAACAGTGCTTGGGTGACGCGCTCCGCCCGCCCCGGATCGCTGCTCGACAGCAACTCCTCGAGGCGGTTCGGCACAACCTGCCACGAAACGCCGTACTTGTCCTTCAACCATCCGCACATGGACTCCTCGCCGCCACGTTCGGTAAGCGCGGTCCAGTAACGATCCACCTCGGCCTGGTCGTCGCACGAGACCTGGAAGGAGATCGACTCGTTGAAGGTGAACTCCGGGCCTCCGTTCAGGGCGACGAACTTGCTTCCGTTCAACACGAAGTCGACAGTCATGGTTTGACCGGCCCGCTCCCCGGCGGGGTATGGCGTCACCTTGCCGATGCTCGAGTTCGGAAAGATGCCTGTGTAGAACCTTGCTGCCTCTTCACCCTTGGTGTCGAACCACAGACATGTGGTGAACGCGTCCATCCCTTATCACTCCTTCGTCGCTTGAAGCTTCCAGACGATTACCCAGGATCGCCCCTGCCAAGGTTGGACTCGACGAGTGGTCGAGATTCATCGCGGATGCTTGCACTCCTATCGCGCCAGTAGGTTGAGGGAATGAAGATCACCTTCGCGCAGGGCGACATCACCGAACAAGACATCGATGCGATCGTCAACGCAGCCAATCACTCACTGCTCGGGGGCGGTGGCGTTGACGGAGCGATACATCGCCGGGGCGGACCCGAAATTCTGGCTGCGTGTCAGAAGCTCCGGGAGGACGAGTATCCCGACGGGTTGCCGACCGGCCAGGCCGTGGCGACGAGCGGGGGTCGACTGAAAGCGCGCTGGGTGATCCACACCGTAGGTCCGACGTATGCGGAGTCCAAGGACAAGTCGCAGCTGCTCGCGGACTGCTTTAGGAATTCGCTGAAGATTGCCGACGGGCTTGGTGCCGGCACCGTGGCGTTCCCGGCTATCTCGACCGG
>DASUYM010000231.1:0-18710 GCA_036377435.1 Propionibacteriaceae bacterium | reverse complement strand
GCCGCCAGGCGCCGCACGGACCGCGGAGCTATGTGGCGAATTCCTGGGGCAGGGCACTATCGCACCGGCAGCTCGGGCAACGGCGCGTCGGCCTTGGCGAGCGCACCGTAGTGCTGAGCTGGCCGGCCGAGCAGTCGCTCCTTGCCTGCCAGTACCACGGTGGTCACGCCACTGCTGAGATCGGCCACGTCCACAGTGCTGAGGCTATCGACTGCGGTCGGATCCGACCGGGCCGCCAGCACATCGGTGCCCTCAATGTCCTCGCTGTTCGGGCCGGCCAAGACCACGCCCGCACGCGTCGTGAGCCCGACCTGGAACTGCACGTGTGCCGTCAGCTCTTCTGGGGTGGGCCGGGGTTCCGATGCCGGAGCAGTGACAACGACGATCAGCTGAGCTTGTGCTGCCGATTCCTTGCTGATGGTGACCAGGCCGCGTTTTTCCAGCGACTCCCCTACGGCAATCGCAAGCGCGTCGCGATCTTCCATCTCCTTGGATCCGATGGACCTGCCGACGGCGACGCCAAGCCTGGTCGCAGGTGACATGGTGTCGTTAAGGCCAAGCGGACCGAAGTAGTCTCCCAGCGCGTCGGTGACATCCTCGGCTCTTACTGTGTCGAAGGCTTCCGGAGTGACCTTGACATCGCGCACCACAGTGCCGCCTGCTCCGATAACAGCATTCGAAATGTCCCGCACCACGCTCGTCGGGGCTTCTGGCATGGCGACCATCGCAACCCGCTGCCCGTTCAGCACGCCCGCAGTGACAATCTGGCCGACCTGCTCGTCGTAGGCGTTGCGGTAGTTGTCGAGTGCCTTGCGCCGATCGAGCTCTGCGCGCAGATCCGTTACCTGCTTGCGATCCTGCGCTGCCTGCTGGAGAAGGCCCTGGTCGACCGACGGGCTGAGTGACACACCAACTGCAATGCCTACGGACAAGGCAATGAAGACCGCCATCAACGACACGATGTGGTAGCGGAAGTTGATCAAGTGATGAGTTCCTTTATCCAGTAGAGGAGGTCCCGGACCCGCGCGACGATGACATTGCCGAAAGCCCAGCCCACATCGGTGAACAGCAGCGCTGTGATCAGCGCCAGAATGCCGGACAGCACGAACAGCATCAGATGCCAGGTCTTGATCTGGCTGCGGTAGATCCGGGACACGCCCTTGGCGTCAACCAGCTTGGGTCCGACGCGAAGCCGGGTCAGGAACGTTGAGGCCATCCCAGCCCGACCTTTGTCCAAGAACTCCACCAGCGAGGCATGGGTACCCACAGCGACGATCAGACTTGCTCCCTTGGAGTCAGCGAGCAGCATGGCGGCGTCCTCGCTGGTGCCGAGAGCCGGGAATATGATTGCCTGCAGCCCGAGTTTCTCGATCCGCTCGAGCCCAGGCGCGCGACCGTCATGGTAGGCATGCACGACCAGTTCCGCGCCGCACCGCAGGGTTTCGTCAGAACATGAATCCATGTCGCCGATGATCATGTCCGGCTTGTAGCCAGCCTCGATCAGCGCATCGGCGCCACCGTCGACCCCCATGAGTAGAGGCCGGTACTCGGTGATGTAGGGCCGCAACGCAGCTAGATCACTGCGATAGTCGTAGCCGCGGACCACGATCAACACGTGCCGACCTTCGATCACGGTAGCGACGTCAGGCACGCCGACCCCCTCGAGCAGCAGCTCCTTCTCCACCCGCAGGTACGTCATGGTGTTTTCGGCGAACGCCTCAATCTGATCCGCTAGGCCGGTCCGCGCGTACTCAAGATGGTCCTCCAGGATCTCGGTCGTGAAGAGGGTTCCCTCCGCGATCACGCTGCCGGTCGAGTTGACCAACTTGCCGCCGTCCAGCGTCAGCCAGTCGCCTTCGTGAACGCGGCTGAATACGTGGTCGCCCACATTGTCGATGAGCGGGATCCCGGCCTCCATCAGGATGCCAGGTCCCAGGTTGGGATAGCGACCGGAGACCGAGGACACCGCATTCACTACGGCCGCAGCGCCAACCTCCACCAGGGCCTCGGCACTGACTCGATCCAGGTCGCTGTGGTGGATGATCGCGATCTCGCCAGGGCGCAGTCGTTTCGTGAGGTTCTTGGTACGCCGATCGAGCCGGGCAACACCGCCGATCTGGGCCTGTGTTCCACGTTTGCGCAGCAGGGTGGGAAGTCGCATGTCGGAGTCCATCCTTCCACCCGTGGTGCAGTGGGCCCCTGCGAGCGTCGGGAATCGCGCGCCGTCGCACGGAGGAGGAACAAGCGGAGGCGTTCTTCCTCTATTTGATTGTTCGCTTCAGCTCGCTGCGGATCGCGCTGGGAAGCCGCCTACTTTGTCGTCGCTCGCCGACGAGAAGCGCGTCGGCTCGCTCCACCGCAGCACGGCGGCGCGCGATCCGGTGCGAGCGACGACGACGCGGCGGATTCTCGATGTTCGCGCCGCCGATCTCAAAACAAATTGCGCGAGCGCAGCGAGCACCAGCCCCAGCGGCGAGCTGTGTGCAGGAGGAGATGGCGGAACAACGCCTTTCCGTTCCGCCAGATCCGACGAAGACGGCGGCAACCCAGCAAACATCGCAGCGAGTGGCAGCGAGCAATCAGGCAAAGCGCGATGCGCGAGCAGCTCAAATATCAGCGGACAGACAGATCAGCGCCCCCCGTCGCGTCGGAGCCGGTAACCCAGGCCGCGTACGGTCTCCAGCGACCGTACGCGGAACGGGCGGTCGATCTTCCCTCGGAGATAGCGGACATAGACCTCGATCACGTTGGAGCGGTACTCGTGCCCGATGTCCCAGGCGGCATCCAACAGCTGACTGTGACCGAGTACCTGCCCGGGACTTCTCATGAACGCCTCGAGTAACGCGAACTCGCGGGTGGACAGCCGGATCTCTTGCTCGCCACGCCAGACTTGCGCCGAGGCCGGGTCAAGTCGCAGGGAGCCGACCGTAATTACCGGCCGCTCGGCCGAGTCGCGCCGCGATAGAGCACGCAGCCGGGCCAGCAAATCGCCGAAGGCGAATGGCTTGCTGAGGTAGTCGTCGGCACCTGCATTCAGCCCGCGAATCCGGTCATCGATCCCCGCGCGTGCGGTGAGCAGGATGATGGGGGTCCAGTCACCGGCGCTTCGAAGCCGACGACAGGTCGCGAACCCGTCCGAATCGGGGAGCACCACGTCGAGCACAACGACGTCGTACGGCGCGTCGGCGAGCATCGCACAGGCGCCCCTCGACGTGTTTGCGATGTCCCCGATCACGTTGACGCCGCGCAACGCGCGCCGGATTGAGGCCGCCATGCGCACGTCATCCTCGACGACAAGCACCCGCATACCCGGACGCTAGTCAGCCTCACATGAGAGCTTTATGAGATTGCCTGGAGGACGCGGCCAGCTCCACGAGTTCGCCAGCGTGGGCTAGGGCTGAGTCTGTGGTGTCCAAACCAGCCATCATCCTTGCCAACTCGACTGCGCGGCCCTCGTCAGCGACTGGGACCACTCCGCTGGTGGTGACCTGCCCATCGTCGGCCTTCACGACCACATAGTGCCGATCCGCGAAAGCGGCGACCTGCGCGAGGTGAGTGACGACGATGACCTGAGTGTGGTGCGAAAGTCGGGCGAGCCGCCGTCCCACCTCGACAGCGACTTTGCCGCCGACGCCCGCATCAATCTCGTCGAAGACCAGGGTGATGGCCTCGCGACCAGCCGCGAGCACCACCTCCAGCGCCAGCCGGACGCGCGACAGCTCGCCACCCGATGCCACTCGTCCCAGGCTGCGCAGCTCGTTGCCCGGGTTGGCGGCAAACATCAGATCCACCCGGTCGGCACCCGAAGGGCCGAGGTCGGCGCTGGCCATCTCGAAGCTCAGGCGGGCGTGCGGCATCGCCAGTGCAGCGAGCTCGACGAGCACCAATTCGCTGAACCTGGCTGCCGCCTCACGTCGAGCAACACCGATCTCAGCGGCCAGGGATGTCAACTCGGCGCTCAGCTGCTCGACCCGCTCAGTCAAGGTGGCGATCCGCTCGTCGCTCTGCTCGAGCTGGGTGAGTCGGACGGCGGACTCTGCAGCCCACTGCAAGACCTCGTCACACGTGGTGCCGTACTTTCGGGTCAGCGTGCTCAGCTGAGCCCGGCGTTCCGCGATTTGTTCCAGGCGCCCGGGCTGGCTGTCCAAGCCCTCCAAATAGCGAACCAGATCAGCCGTCAGGTCCGTGAGCTGGTAGCTCACCTCCGCCAGCCGATCGCCAAGCGGAGCCGCTGCTGCGTCTCGGGAGCCTGCAGATTCAAACGCCTTGCGCGCCGCGTACAGCATCGCCAGCGCACCACCAGCCTCATCTTCTGGCCCCGCAAGAGCCTGAACAGCCGAGTGCGCCGAATCCCGCAGATCGTCTGCGGACTGCAGCCGCAAGGCCTCTGCCGCCAGCTCGACATCCTCCGCCGGGCTGGGTCCGATTCGCTCGATCTCTTCCAGGCCGAAGCGCAGCAGATCGATCTCGCGGGCCCGGCTCTGAGCCTCGGCGCGAAGTTGTGCCAGCTGTGCCCGTGCGGCGCGATCCTCAGACCAGAGCTCGGAGTACGTGGAAAGCGGTTCGAGCACGGCGGCGCCGGCGAAACGATCCAAGAGCTGCAGCTGTCGACCGGCCTCTGTCAGTCGTTCCTGCTCCGACTGCCCATAGATTCTGACCAGCTCTGCAGTCAGCTCAGCGCAGACACCAGCCGGAACCTGCGCACCGCCCAGGTAGGCACGGGATCGCCCCGCTGCTGTGACATGGCGCGCCACGATCAGCTCATCGTCGTCTAGTTCGCCACCGACCTGGCTCGCCCGCTGCAGCAGCTCTGGGTTGTCGATCTTGAACCGGCCCTCCACCCGTGCGCGTTCTGACCCACCGCGAACCGTGCGCGGGTCTGCCCGGCCACCCAGCAGTAAACCGAGCCCACTGATGACCATCGTCTTTCCAGCACCGGTCTCTCCGGTGACGACGGTCAGGCCAGGATGAGGCCCTATCGTCGCGTCCTTGATCACACCCAGGTCAGTGATGCGAAGTTCGGTGATCATGCAGGAGTGTCGATCATGGTGATTGCTGGATCGGCCGACCCGCGCCAGCCCTCGACGCTGAGACCGAACTTCTGGACCAACCGGTCGGTGAACGGTGCCTGCGACAGCCGGGCCAAGCGCAAACGCCGCTTTCCTCGGGTGACTTCGATCTCCATGCCTGCATGCAGTTCGACCGAACGGCGCCCGTCGCACCAGACCACGCCGTGCGTCGGCGAGACGTCGAGAACCTCGACCACCACGGTCGATGTAGGGCTGAGCACCAGCGGCCGCGCGAAGAGTGCGTGCGCACTGAGCGGTACCACCAGCAATGCATCGACGCCCGGCCAGATCACCGGGCCGCCTGCCGAGAAAGCGTACGCGGTGGAACCGGTGGGGGTCGAAACCAGCATCCCGTCGCAGGCCCATCGCGAAAGCGGTCGACCATCTACCTCCACCAGCACCTCGAGCATTCGTTCCCGCGCAGCTTTCTCGATCGAAACCTCATTGATCGCGTAGGAGGACCACTCGGGCTTGAAGGTGTTGCAGTCGCGCAGCGTCACGTCGATGGTGAAGCGCTCCTCGACGGTGTAGGAGCGGTCAACCACACGGGCAACGATCGTGTCGATCTCTGACGACTCGGCCTCAGCCAGAAACCCGATGTGTCCCAGATTGACTCCGAGCAGCGGAATCTCGCTGGCCACCACCCATTCTGCGCCGCGCAGGATCGTGCCGTCGCCGCCCAGCACCACCATCAGCTCAATGCCGTCCTCGAGCGTGACAGGCTTGCTGAGCGGGATCATGGCGTGCGCAAGCTCGGGGTCGAGTGCCGCTATGTCGTTGGCGGGTAGAGCCGACACAATGCCTGCCGCATCAAGGCCCTCGACCAGCCGCGTTGCCGCTTTGACCGCAGCAGGCCGGCCCATGTGGGTCAGCACCGCGACACGGCGGAGGGTACCTACGCGCGGATCGCTCGGCTGGCCATCCCTTTCGGCTGACGCCTTGGTCACCTGCCACAGCATATTCAGTATCTGATTGCTCGCTCCGCTCCCTGCGGATCGCTGTGTTTGATTGCTCGCTGCCGCTCGCGGCGATGTTCGCTGGAATGCCGCCGTCTTCGTCGGACCTGGCAGAACGGAAAAGCATTTGTTCCGCCATCTCCTCCCGCAGATCGGCGGCGCGCCGCGAGTCCGCCAAATTCGTCGGCGCTCATATCTTGACGAGCGCGGTCAGATCGAGCTGCGGTGGCGAGTCGGTTCGCCGCAGCAAGACGAAGAACTCACGGTTGCCGGATGCACCTGACAGCCGGCTCGGGATTGCGGCCACAGCGTGCCAGCCATACTCGTCAGCGGCGTTGACCACGCTCGAGACTGCCTGGAGTTGATGCGCCGGCGCCCGAACTACCCCGCGCCTGCCCAACAGCTCACGCCCAACCTCGAACTGCGGCTTGACCAGCAACAGCAGCCAGCCATCATCACGGGTCACCGAGACCAGTGGGCCCAGCAGTAACCTCAGCGAGATGAAAGAGACATCGGCGACCACCAGATCGACTGCAACTCCTCCGACATCGTCGAGCCGGAGGTCCCGGAGGTTGGTTCGTTCCCGCAACTGAACCCGAGGGTCGGCACGCAGCGCGGGTGCCAGCTGATCGCTACCGACGTCCACGGCGAACACCTCCTTGCAGCCGCGTGCCAACAGGACCTGGGTAAAGCCTCCCGTCGAGGCGCCGGCGTCGAGGGCTCGCCCCACCACGCTGAGCTGGAGATCATCGAGCGCACCAAGGAGCTTGTGGGCAGCACGCGAGACATAGCGATCATCTGGGCCATGAATGTCGGCGGATGCGGCCACCTGCTCACCTGGCCGCTCGACAACCGAGCCGTCGACAAGGATCTGACCCGCGTTGATCAAGGCCTGCGCGTGCGAACGGGACCGCGCCAGCCCGCGCTTGACCAGCTCGCGATCAAGGCGCTCAGTCACGGCTCAGCGTGGCTCCGCATTCAAGGGCTGGTCGTCGGGTGGGTCGAGTGCCTCGTGCAGCGTTTCGTGAGCTTTCGCGAGCCGATCGTGATGATCAGAAAGCGGGGTCGAGTCCAAGTCAGCCAGCCCGAGCAGGGCGTCGTCGATCGGGGCGTGGCCCGTCTGCGGTGGGCTGCCCGCCGGCTCCGGCCCCAGATCCTCGAGTGGCCCCTGGTTGGACTCGGTCACCTTTGGCCTGGCTGCGAGGATCCCACTGCCGCCTCACGCGGCGGCTTCCGACTGGACGACCTGGTCGCCGTGCTTTTCCTGGGCGTCATGGTCGCGGCCGCCTTCTTGGCGGGTGCTTTCTTCGTCGCGGCCTTCCTGGCGGGCGCAGATTTCGCCGTACGCGCCCTAGACTCGGCGAGTTGTGCCCGCAAGCTGGCAATCTCATCGCGCAGCGCCCGGACCTCGTCGGCTCGGGCGAAGCCGAGCCGCGTCGCTGCCTTGTCCACCTCAGCCGCCACGAAGTGCTGCCACAGCTCCCGATTGGTGCGGCTTGCATTCATGATCTCTTCGGCCAGCTTCGTAACCCGCTCGCTGGCCTCTGTTGCTGCATCTTCCAGCCCGGCTTGCCTCAACAGCGCCCGGGCGGTAGCAGCCGCCTTCGCCTGAGTGCTCTTGGTCACGCCGGTCACCATGTTGATGTAGGTCTGAAATGCCTCGGTCACGCTTGACGCCTTTCTGCCGCCTCATGGAGGCGCTGGTGCCGACGTGTGGGCACGGGAGCGCCGGAATGCCACGTTACCGCAGCGGCTCCTGAAGCTGTTCCAGCGCGTCGCGCCAGTCGAGCGCAAGTCCATGATCAGCAGCCCACCACATCGCATACGCCGCGGCCCAGATCGCTTCGATGCGGGTCGAGCCACTGCGGTGGACCATCAGCCGGCCGTCCACTGCAGAGGCGGTCGCCTGACCACAGCGGAATTCACCGTTGGTCTGGGTGACGACCAGCGCAGGCCGCAGGACCGCCCGGAGGTCTTCTCCAACATGGGTAGGTCGTTCCCCAGGCGCGGCGGCGAGCAGTTCTTCGGCCCGATGAGATCCGGAGAGTACGAGCATGCTGTCCAGACCCGCGTTGACCGCGCCAGCGATATCGGTGTCGAGGCGATCACCCACGAACAGCGGGTGGTGCGCAGCGAGCCGCTCGACCGTGTCGTCCAGCAGCGGCCGATAGGGCTTACCCGCCACCTCCGGCTCGGCCAGCACGGCCATTTTCACCGCAGTCACGGCAGCGCCATTTCCCGGAACCAGGCCACGATCAGTCGGCCGTGTCGGATCGATGTTGGTCGCTACCCAGTGGGCGCCTCGGTGGATGGCGATCGCGGCCTCGTTCAGCTCCTGCCATTTCAGGTCAAATCCATAGCCTTGGATCACCGCCACCGGATCGTCATCGGCGGAACTCACTGGCACCAGCTGTGCCTCGCCCAGCGCGGCCGTCACTCCATCTCCACCGACGGCGAGGATTCGGGCTCCAGCACCGAAACGGTTGACCAGCAGATGAGCAGCGGCCTGCGCCGAGGTGATGACATCCGCGGCCGTCGCAGGGATGCCAAGCTCGACCAAGTGGTCGGCGACGGCAGCCGGCGTGCGGGCAGCGTTGTTGGTAACGAAGCCGATCTTGGTGCCACGATCATGGAGCTGCGCAATGCCTTCTGCGGCGCCGGGCACGGCGACATGGCCCAAGTAGATGACCCCGTCAAGATCGAACAACACCGCATCGTAGGAGTCGACGACTGCTGCTGCCGCACTCATTCGGGACTGTCCCACTCCGGCTCGTGCGATGACTGGTCGCCTGCCCCGTCACCCTCGTCGTAATCGATCATGAACCCGTCAAGCTCGTCGACTCTTTGTTGGGCGTCTGTCTCATGATCACGATCAAGCGTCGCGGCTGCCGCAAACCACTTGCGCGCCTCGGATTCCTTGCCCGCATCGAGCAGCGCGTCGGCGTAGGCGTAGCGCAGCCTGGCCACGGCAAGCGGTGAAATGTCTTCAGGTCGTGCCAGGACAACAGTGCGCTCCAGAATCCGCCGCGCTTCGTGATCTTGGCCGAGGTCGCGCCGCGCACCGGCTTCAACGATGATCATCTCAATCCGCAGTGCTGGATCCAGCCCGACCCGGTCGGCCTCCCGTGCAAGCTTGATGGCGTTGTGTGGGCGCCCCAGAGCGCGCTCGCAATCAGCCATCACCGGCAGGTAGTCCGGGCTCCCGGTCATGCGCCGCAGCGCGCGGAACTCACTCAGCGCGACGTCGTACCGACCGGCCGCGTAGGCCGTTTCGGCTGCCGCCTCGCGGACGATCGGCAGTCGGGCAGCACGCCGACGCGCTGCCTCGGCATGGGCATACGCCAGCTCCGGGTCATCGTCGACAAGCTGCCCGGCCACGACCAGGTGAGCTGCGACGATCTCGGCGAGATCCTTGGGCAGGCTGCGCAACTCTGCCCGCACAGCCGCGTGCAAAGAACGCGTGTCAACACCCTCGGGAATGGGCGGCTCATTCTTCCGACGCGCCAGACCAGGTCGAGCGGTCTCCGCCGGGCGGCTGGTCCGTTCGGAGGCCTCTCGGCGTTGCCGATCTCCGCGACGCTCCAGCCGGTTGTGCTCTGGGCGTTCTGATGAGCCCCGGCTCTGCCGATCGACGTTGCGCTCCGGACTGCGACCACGCTGTTGCCGGAACCGCTGATCAGAGCCCTTGGCTGGAGGCTGCCTAGCCCCACCAGACCTCGGCCGCGAAGCTCCGGCCCGCTCTGACCCTCCGCCTCGCGAGCGATCCGACCGCCCCTGCTCTGCCACTCGCCAATCCTGTCTGGATTCCGAACCCGACGCAAAGCGCTGCGGCAGCATCGTGATGCTGGCTGAGCACCTCGAAGCTCGCGGTGCCCCTACTCAGCGATGACGACATCAGGGCCGGCGGATGCAAGCTCGCCCACGATCTCGGTATTCGCCGCGGCATCAGTGATCACCAGATCCACCTCGTTGACGGCGGCGAAGGAGCAGAACGAGTTTCGGCCGATCCTGCCGGAGATTACCGGTACGATCCGCCGTCGAGCAGAGAGCAGCATGGCTCGCTTGGTCGCTGCCTCCTCGGGGTTGGTCGTCGTCAGGCCATGCGTCGGCGTCATGCCATTGACGCCGATGATCGCCAGATCAACCGTTAAGGTGCTGAGCCGCCGGCTGGTCCAAGCATCGACGGCAGCCGAGGTCAAGCCCCTGATCGTCCCCGGAAGCGTAAAGATGCGGAGGTTGTCGTAGTCAGCCAGATACTGAGCTGCTGGGAGGTTGTTGGTCACCACGGCGAGGCCGCGATCCTTCGGCATCGCTTGAGCGCAAAGCAAGGTGAGAGAACCCGAATCGAGCACCACGACACCGTCCTGAGGAAGCTCCTCGGCGACCCGGCGTGCGATGACGAGCTTGTCCTCGAATTGCTCCGCATGTCGCGCGGCGAGCGCCTGCTCGAACGGTGTGGAATCCATGAGTTCGGCGCCACCGCGGATCCGGCGTAGCACGCCGCGCCGCTCTAGTACATCAAGATCACGGCGCACCGTCTCGGTGGTGACTCTCAGTTGCTCACTAATTTGGGTCACCGTGGCGCGCCGGCCGTCGTGCTGGATCAAGAGGTCGGTGATCGCCCGCTGCCGTTCGGGCGGATACATCGTCATGGCTGCCTTTCTGGCACCATTTTCACACGGATGCCCGAATGTGCGCCTGACGGACTGCGACATGCAAACGGGCAGACCGGTCAGTCTTGGCCGGAGAACTCGGACACTAGACCTCCAATTGGACCTGCGCTAGCCTCCATAGAGAAGCGATTCAAAGATCTTTTGCAGAGATTCGGTCAACGCCTCCAAGGGTCTACCTGTGACATTTGCACGCCGCACGATACGGAGGCGGTAGTGACCGTCCTGCGTGCACCGGCTGTGGCTCGCTACCAGGCGATCACTGACCTGTTAGCCGCCGAAGGGCGCGTAGATGTTGTCGACATCGCAAACCGACTAGGCGTAGCGCAGGAAACCATCCGTCGCGACCTGCGTGCCATGGAGAGCGCCGGAAAGCTGCAACGCGTGCACGGCGGCGCGGTCGGCATCGTCACCGGTCCACCGGCTCTTCGCAACAGCCAGCCCCAGATCGCACAGGATGACTTTGAGCTGTCCGGTCGGATATGGGAAGAACTACCGCGTCGCGGCACAATCCTGCTTGGCACCGGAACCCTGACGCTCGCTCTTGCACATGTCATCGTCGGCGCCCCACCCGGGACACGCGGGCTCACGATCGTCACGAACTCCCTCGACGCGGCCATCGTGTTGTCGCGGGCCAGCCGCCTGGAGGTCTACAACATCGGTGGAACCGTGTCGCCGATCACTCGGGCACAAGAGGGCGATTGGGCAGTGCGCGAGATGGAGCGGTTGCACGTAGACGTGAGCGTGGTATGTCCGGCGGGAATAAGCATCGAGCGTGGCCTTACCCAGGCGACTCCAGCCGCGGCCGCCGTGTCGCAGGTCGAAGTGGCCTCCGGCGAACTGGTGATCGCGCTAGCCGATGCCGACAGCTTCGGCGTCTCCGCCTTCGTCCAGTTCGCCTCGCTTGATCAGATCGATTCGATTGCCGTCGCCGGCTCTCCCAGCGAGGCCGCCTTGCAGCCGTTTGTTGAACGCGGCATCACCATCACCGTCGGAGGTACGTCATGACACTTGTCGCCGGAGTCGACTCGTCGACCCAGTCAGTCAAGATCGTGGTTTGCGATCTCGAGACCGGCTCGATCGTCCGCAGCGAGCGCGCGTCACATCCTTCGGGCACCGAGGTGCCAGCGTCCGCATGGCTGGTGGCCTATCAAGAGGCAACAGCCGATCCAGCCCTCCTTGACGGAGTGTCTGCGCTGGCCGTTGGCGGCCAGCAACACGGCATGGTGACCCTCGACGAAGATGGCGAGCTCGTTCGCGACGCCCTGCTGTGGAACGACAACAGGTCGGCTCGCGACGCCCAAGACCTAATTGCTGAGCTCGGAGGCGCCACGGCATGGGCTGATGCGGTGGGCTCCGTCCCGGTCGCCTCCATGACCGTCTCCAAGATCAGGTGGCTGGCCCGGGCAGAGCCGGAGAACGCCGCAAGGACCGCAGCAGTCGTCCTCCCGCATGACTGGTTGAGCTGGCAGATCGGAGATCGCAGTTTTGCGCCAACGACCGACCGCGGAGATGCATCCGGCACCTGCTACTTCGACGCAACGGCCAACCGCTACCGCAACGATCTCGTGGAGCGCGCCCTCGGTCATGATCTTGAGCTTCCTCGCGTGGCCGCTCCCAACGAGGTGATCGGCTATACGACAAGGGGCATCGCCATCGCACCGGGCACTGGCGACAACATGGCGGGCGGGTTGGGCCTCGACGTGACGGTCGGCGACGCCGTCGTCTCAGTGGGCACCAGTGGCACGGCCTTCACCAAGAGCCACCAGCAAACGCACGAGCCGACGGGAACCGTTGCCGGCTTTGCTGACGCCACGGGCGAGTTCCTCCCCCTGGTGTGCACGCTCAACGGTGCCCGGAATCTTGTCGCGACTGCGGAGGTGCTGGGCGTGACGCTGGCCGAGCTGAGCCAGCTCGCGCTGAGTGCCGAGCCAGGTAGTCAAGGTGTCACCTTTGTGCCCTACCTGGAGGGCGAGCGAACACCACCCTTGCCCGACGCGCGCGGCCAGCTCCTCGGGCTGACACTCGCGAACATGAATCCGGCGAACATTGCGCGCGCCACCATCGAAGGCGTGTTGTGGAGCCTCGCCTATGGTGTCGAGGTACTGCGGGAGCAAACCGGCGAGATCTCCTCGATCACTCTCACCGGCGGTGCCTCCCAGTCCGAGGCTGTACGCAAGATCGCGACCGCGGTTTTCGGCTTGCCCATCGTGGTTACTGACACCTTCGAAAGTGTCGCTGTCGGCTCCGCTCGGCAAGCCGCATGGGCGCTGACCGGCACCCTGCCGGACTGGCCTGTGCCAGTGATCAGCAAGCATGAGCCGACGGAGGCTGACCGTCGCGCAGCCGCTGAGATCATGGAGCGCTACCGTTCGGTGCTCACCACCCATTTTGGCGTATGACCCTATGCGGGCCATCCGTAGTCGTCTCGCGTTGCTGTCAACCGATCTCACGGCGACTCCGAACGAGGCCGCAGTCTTAGACCCCGACGACGTGCTGCACAGTCTGATCTGGCGAGCACCCGCAGGATGAACGACAGCGGCGGCCGCCGACCCGCTCGGTTCTTGCTGGCCGTGATCGACGCAGGCGGCACCGTGCCGCCGGCACTCAGCCTTGCCGCCGAACTCGTCCGTCGTGGACACCAGGTGCGTGTGGTGGCCGACCCCACAGTCGAAAAGTCAGCCCGGTCGGCTGGATGCGCGTTCTCCCCCTGGCAGGAGGCCCCACACTTCAACTCCCGCCAGGAGCAGACGGCGCTGATCGCCGCGCTGGAGGGCGGTAACCCATACCGAGCGTTCCGGGCTGTCAAGGCCTACGCCGGGAAGGCAATGACCTGCCGGTTCGCCCGTGATGTCATCTCGACGGTCCGCAACTTTCCTGTCGATGCGATCCTGGCCGATGGGTTGCCAGGAATACTGATCGGAGCCCAGGCGACCAGGCGTCCGACAGCAGCTCTCGTCGCGCAGACATATGTACGACCTACGCCCGGGCTGCCACTGCTTGGCACCGGCTGGTCACCAGGACACAGCTTTCTCGGCAAGGCGAGGGACAAACTTGCCCCGCGGATGGCATCCTGGCTGCTGAGTCCGACCCTTCCGCGCCTGAATGCGGTCGTCGAACGCTACGAACAGCTCCCGCTCGACGATGTTTTCGAGCTATTCGACCGGTGCAGCCGCGTACTCGTGATGACCAGCCCATCCTTCGACTTCAGGGCGCCGCAGCTTCCCGAGAACGTCACCTACGTCGGGCCGCAACTCGACGACCCGGATTGGGCCGCTGAGACGAAATGGGAACGCCAGGGCAGTGAGCCACTTGTTCTGGTCGCAACGAGCTCGATTTACCAAGATCAAATCGCTTTGCTCCGGCGGATCGCCCAGGCTGTGGGCCAGCTGCCTGTCAGGGCGGTGCTGACGGCTGGCCGCGCTGTCGATCCGGAGGAGATTCAGGCCGGTCCGACTGTCCAGGTGTTACAGGCTGCCCCGCACACGCAGGTGCTCCACGAAGCCTCCGTCGTCGTCACGCACGCTGGACATGGCACCGTGTTGAAGTCACTCGCGGCTGGCGTGCCGCTGGTGTGCATACCGATGGGTCGCGACCAGAAGGACAACACCGTACGTGTGCTCCGCCTCGGCGCCGGCGTACGCCTCAATAAGGGAGCAACGCCCACCCAGATTGCAGCAGCCATCTCAGAAGTACTCGAACGGCCCCAATACGTCGCAGCCGCACGCCGGTTTGCGGGCGTTCTCGCCTGGGAAGCGGCGCATCGACCACGAGCTGCCGACGAGGCTGAATCGCTAGTGAGGTAAAGGTCCCCGTCATGGTGATTCACCTAATAAACACTTCAGGGCCGGTCATGAATGACCGACCCTGAGGTGTTGTTTGTCCGGCGATGTCCTAGTCTCCCACACGGTCCCCCGTGCAGTACCATCGGCGCTGAAAGGCTTAACTTCCGGGTTCGGAATGGAGCCGGGTGTTTCCCTTTCGCCATGATCACCGAAACTCTATGGAGATGTCAGCGGCCGTTTCAATGCCCTCTCGACAAGCTCGAGGACACCCGACCGTATCTCGGGAACTGCACAGTGGACGCGTAGCACCTTTGTAGGAACAAGCCCTCGGCCTATTAGTATCGGTCAGCTCCATGCATTACTGCACTTCCACATCCGACCTATCACCCAGTGATCTGCTGGGGGCCTTACCAGGTTAACCTGTGGGAGCCCTCATCTTGGAGCGTGCTTCCCGCTTAGATGCTTTCAGCGGTTATCACTTCCGAACGTAGCCAACCAGCCGTGCTCTTGGCAGAACAACTGGCACACCAGAGGTTCGTCCGTCCCGGTCCTCTCGTACTAAGGACAGCTCTCCTCAAGACTCCTACGCGCGCAGCGGATAGGGACCGAACTGTCTCACGACGTTCTAAACCCAGCTCGCGTGCCGCTTTAATGGGCGAACAGCCCAACCCTTGGGACCGACTCCAGCCCCAGGATGCGACGAGCCGACATCGAGGTGCCAAACCATGCCGTCGCTATGGACGCTCGGGCAAGATCAGCCTGTTATCCCCGGGGTACCTTTTATCCGTTGAGTGACGGCGCTTCCACATGCCACCGTCAGATCACTAGTCCCGACTTTCGTCCCTGCTTGAGATGTCTCTCTCACAGTCAAGCTCCCTTGTGCACTTACACTCAAAACCTGATTGCCAACCAGGCTGAGGGAACCTTTGGGCGCCTCCGTTACCTTTTAGGAGGCGACCGCCCCAGTCAAACTACCCATCAGGCACTGTCCCTGATCCAGATAATGGACCTAGGTTAGATATCCAGAACAACCAGAGTGGTATTTCAACGTTGACTCCACAACCACTGGCGTGGCTGCTTCACAGTCTCCCACCTATCCTACACAAGCTGCACCGAACACCAATACCAAACTATAGTAAAGGTCCCGGGGTCTTTCCGTCCTGCTGCGCGTAACGAGCATCTTTACTCGTAGTGCAATTTCGCCGAGTCCGTGGTCGAGACAGCGCCCAAGTCGTTACGCCATTCGTGCAGGTCGGAACTTACCCGACAAGGAATTTCGCTACCTTAGGATGGTTATAGTTACCACCGCCGTTTACTGGCGCTTAAGTTCAGTGCTTCGCCTTTCGACTAACACTTCCCCTTAACGTTCCAGCACCGGGCAGGCGTCAGTCCGTATACATCGTCTTGCGACTTGGCACGGACCTGTGTTTTTAGTAAACAGTCGCTTGGGCCTGGTCTCTGCGGCCTTCCACGCCGTCCGGAGTAAATCCATAGACATGGTCGGCCCCCCTTCTCCCGAAGTTACGGGGGCATTTTGCCGAGTTCCTTAACCACGGTTCTCTCGATCACCTTGGTATTCTCTACCTGACCACCTGAGTCGGTTTAGGGTACGGGCGGCTCTAGCACTCGCTCACGAAGGTTTTCTAGGCAGCATAGGATCACCCACTCGACGGACTCGTTGGTCCGCCCAGCCGTCATGTCTCAGGCACGTGAGATGCGGATTTGCCTACATCTCGCCCTACACATTTAGCCCGGGACAACCATCGCCCGGGTTGGGCCGCCTTCCTGCGTCACTCCGCAGCTTGCCTACTACAAGCTTGGGTCACAGACTTGCCGCCAGCGCGCCCGAAGGCACCCCAACGACTCGCGTGCTTAGCATTACTCGTTTCGGCAGGATCGTTCTAGCGCCGGTACGGGAATATCAACCCGTTGTCCATCGACTACGCCTGTCGGCCTCGCCTTAGGTCCCGACTTACCCAGGGCAGATTAGCTTGACCCTGGAACCCTTGGTCTTTCGGTGGAGGAGTTTCTCACTCCTCATTCGCTACTCATGCCTGCATTCTCACTCGTGTGCTCTCCACGGCTAGGTCACCCTGCCGCTTCACAGCGCACACGACGCTCCCCTACCCATCCACGCACCTGGATCGCTAGGCGACCGGGTAACTACGTGAATGACACAGCTTCGGCGGATTGCTTGAGCCCCGCTAAATTGTCGGCGCAGAATCACTTGACCAGTGAGCTATTACGCACTCTTTCAAGGGTGGCTGCTTCCAAGCCAACCTCCTGGTTGTCTCCGCAACTCCACATCCTTTTCCACTTAGCAATCTCTTGGGGGCCTTAGCTGGTGTTCTGGGCTGTTTCCCTCTCGACTACGAACCTTATCGCCCGCAGTCTCACTGCCGCGCTCTCACTTACCGGCATTCGGAGTTTGGCTAATTTCGGTAAGCTTGTGGGCCCCCTAGACTATCCAGTGCTCTACCTCCGGGAAGAAACGCGCGACGCTGCACCTATATGCATTTCGGGGAGAACCAGCTATCACGGAGTTTGATTGGCCTTTCACCCCTATCCACAGCTCATCCCCCAGGTTTTCAACCCTGGTGGGTTCGGGCCTTCACGACGTCTTACCGTCGCTTCACCCTGGCCATGGATAGATCACTCCGCTTCGGGTCTAGAACACGCGACTCAAACGCCCTATTCGGACTCGCTTTCGCTACGGCTTCCCCACACGGGTTAACCTCGCCACGTATCGCTAACTCGCAGGCTCATTCTTCAAAAGGCACGCCGTGACTCCCAGCACAAGTGCTGAAGAGCTCCGACGGATTGTAGGCAATCGGTTTCAGGTACTATTTCACTCCCCTCCCGGGGTACTTTTCACCTTTCCCTCACGGTACTTGTCCGCTATCGGTCACCAAGGAGTATTTAGGCTTAGCGGGTGGTCCCGCCAGATTCACACGGAATTTCAGGGGTTCCGTGTTACTTGGGGTAACGCTCAACAGTGTCAGGCTTACGTCTACAGGGGTGTTACCTTCTGTGCCGCGCCTTTCCAGAGTGCTTCGACTTCACCTGACATTTATGACTGTTTGACTATTTGACAGCATAGTCCGAACGGCCCCACAACACCGCACATGCAACGCCTGTCAGCTATCACGCATGTGTGGTTTGGCCTCTTCCGCGTTCGCTCGCCACTACTTACGGAATCACGGTTGTTTTCTTTTCCTGTGGGTACTGAGATGTTTCACTTCCCCACGTTCCCTCCTACTGCCCTATGTGTTCAGGCAGAGGTCGCCGGACATTACTCCGGTTTCTTTCGAGGTTTCCCTATTCGGAGATCCCCGGATCGAAGCTCGTTTACCAGCTCCCCGGGGCTTATCGCAGGTTACAACGTCCTTCATCGGCTCTTGGTGCCAAGGCATCCACCGACTGCCCTTAGTAGCTTGTTGTTACTACAAAGATGCTCGCGTCCACTGTGAAGTTCTCAAGATGCGGGCGGCAACGGGCCGGCGCCTGGGCGCCGGTTCCCCGGTCCGCTGGAAGGTCAGTTGCATATGCGACCGAACCCTCAGGACCCAACAGCGTGCTTGGGCTTCCGCGCCATCCACGTCGAGGTTCCACTCCTGCAAGCAGGAAGTACTGACGACGATTTTGACAAGGAAGCCTACTAGTCAATGTTCCACATTCCGGCGCCTACCCGGCTCCAGTCGAAAGCTGGAGAACCGAGTGCATGGACAGATCTTCAGATCTGCCAAATGGCTCCTTAGAAAGGAGGTGATCCAGCCGCACCTTCCGGTACGGCTACCTTGTTACGACTTAGTCCTAATCGCCAGTCCCACCTTCGACGGCTCCCTCCACAAGGGTTGGGCCACCGGCTTCGGGTGTTACCGACTTTCATGACTTGACGGGCGGTGTGTACAAGGCCCGGGAACGTATTCACCGCAGCGTTGCTGATCTGCGATTACTAGCGACTCCGACTTCATGGGGTCGAGTTGCAGACCCCAATCCGAACTGAGACTGGCTTTTTGGGATTCGCTTGACCTTGCGGTTTTGCAGCCCTTTGTACCAGCCATTGTAGCATGCGTGAAGCCCTGGACTTAAGGGGCATGATGACTTGACGTCATCCCCACCTTCCTCCGAGTTGACCCCGGCAGTCTCCTATGAGTCCCCGGCATTATCCGCTGGCAACATAGGACGAGGGTTGCGCTCGTTGCGGGACTTAACCCAACATCTCACGAC
>DASUYM010000230.1:0-52758 GCA_036377435.1 Propionibacteriaceae bacterium | reverse complement strand
GGTCAAAGACATGCTCGGAATGATGACCAAGATCGCCAAGGTCCGGGCCGTGATGGGGCGTCCTGCGGAGGCAGTCGAAATGCTTGCCACCGTCCTCGCACAACCGATCAGCGCCCAGCAGCCGCTTACGGACAACACGCCCATCAAGGACAGCGCGGCTCGGGCCCTCGACGATCTCCGCGACGCGCTCGGCCCCGAGGAGCGCTCGGCGGCAGTCGCCCGGGGAACATCGACTCCGTTCGAGGTTGCGGCGAAGGAACTGATCGCGCGCCTGAGGGACGCACCGAGAGATCGAATCCCCACTAGTCTATAGCGCACGACGATAGGTCTGGTCCGACTTCCCCGGCAGCTCACCCCTGGCGTTAGATGCTCTGGGCTTTGCCAACGCACCGATGCCACTGGGGACGAACCTGAGTGGATTGGACATGCGACTCGACGTCATCACGCGCAAACTGTCGCGCGTCAACGCCTGCTCCGCCGGAGTTGCATTTTGGGCGAGGAAAACTAAGGGCGCTTCCCTCCAAGCGGATGGCCGTAAGCCGACCCACTTACGGGCACACGCCGCAGCGGTTCGACTGACCGATGAACCACGCTCAGGGTGCCCTGGACGAGACGGACGTACGAGACGGGGAGTGACGCAAGCGGACCGATGATCGGCGGCGTGCGCCCGATTGGGTGGGCAGCGTCCAGGAGCACCTCTCAACGAGATCTCGATATCCCGGGATCAGCCGGGGATAGTCAGCTCTTTGCGTTCGAGCGCGGTTCGGATCTGGCTGAGCCACTCCTTGCCCAGCCGGCGCCCGTTCGGGAGTTGGTCGCCTTGATCCCAGCGCCACGTTGTGATCATCGCCAGCACGAGGATCCGGCACTCGCGCAGCAAGTGATAATTGACACCCGGATAGTGCCCGCTGACTTCCTCGGGCGCATGGGCGAGGTCGAATTCGACAGGTCCGCGGCAACACGTCTCGAGATCTATGAACAGCAGCCCGTTCTTCGTGGTGAGCACGTTGCCCGGGTGCGGCTCGCCGTGCAGCAGCTGCTCGACACCGCCACGCTCGCCGATCCCTCGTCTCAGGTATCGCAACGTATCGGCGAGCAGCTCCCGGTCCGCGTCGGCGAGCGCCGGAGTGTGGTCGCGGGTCGCCACGAGCTGTTGGGCCTGGTCGACGCGATCCGTGAAGTGTGGCGCCGGGACATTGAGCTTGCGCATGCCGGCATGCAGCCGCTCGAGCGCAGCGGCGTAGTCGGCTGGTGAGACCTCTCCAGGTGTCGCGGGTTCGTAGTAGGTCCACAGCGTGACCACGTAGCCATCGCGCTGATAGACGCTTGGCGCCACTCGAGGCTCAAGAGCAGCCACTGGGCACCCGGATTCCGCGAGCCGTTGAGCAAGCTCGACTTCGAACTGTGCGACTTGATGCGCTACCGGTGCCACCCGGGCCAGGACGTCACAGGGCAGCAGACGCAGCGTCAGCTTGTTCGAGTTGTGAAGCACGATCGCGTCGTCGACTGTCAGGTCCAATGATGAGGCGACCGACATGGCCGCGACCACAGCACGCGGGACCTCTGACGCCTGCATCTCACCGACAATAGAACTAAGCAGCGCCAGGCCGCATCTGAGCTTTCCAGCTAGCGCCGGTCTCACCTGCCAGTGTGGAATTCCAAGCAGACACAGACTTCTGATCAAGGTCAGCACGACTGATCAACATCAACAAGTGCTCGGTCGGGATCCCTACCTTTCTGCAGGCTGCTCTGCCACAGCTAGTGACCGATCGCGAGATGAAAACTCATCGTCGTGGGCGGTCCAAGCGATCGTACGGCCATTGCCGACGCCGCACTGAGATCCCGGAAGCGGAACCTCTTACGGGCGGTCAATTCTCAGCCGCTGCGCCGTACCAACCCTTGCTTCACCTACCGAAGTTCGATAGATTCCCATCGTAATTCGATGGAAGGATTGGCCATGGGAAAGCTGACAGTGGGTGCGCTGCGCGCTGTGCTCGTGATGGTGCTCGCCGGCACCATGTTCGTACAGGCATCGATGGTGTGGGCGTTGGCCACCGACCCGGAGGACGGATCGCTCCCACTGACCCCGCTGCGCGTGATCACGATCCTGGGCATGGTGTCGGTCCAGGTCGCCCTGGTCTGCGTATGGCGGCTGGTGACGATGGTGCGACGCGGAACCGTGTTCTCCCACGCCGCCTTCCGGTACGTAGACGTCGTGATCGGCGCGATCGTGGCGGCTGCCCTCGTGTGGTTCGCGGTCACGGTCCTCAATGCGCCCGGCCAGCGGGCCGACCCGGGCGTCACCGTCCTCATGGGCGGGGTTGGCGTGGCCATTCTGGGGGTCGCTCTCCTCGTGCTCGTGCTGCGGATGCTGCTTGCCAAGGCCGTCGCGCGCGACGTCGAAGCGGCGCAGATACAGGCCGAGTTGGACGAGGTGATCTGATGCCGATCGCCGTCGACATCGACGTGATGCTGGCCAGGCGGAAGATGTCCGTGGGCGAGCTCGCGGACCGCGTAGGGATCACGCCCGCCAATCTGGCGGTACTCAAGAACGGCCGCGCCAAGGCGGTGCGCTTCGCGACACTCGCCGCGCTCTGCGAGGTGCTCGAGTGCCAGCCGGGCGACGTGCTGCGCTGGGAAGCCGAGGACGCCGCGGGCGGATGACGTGCCCAGGGCGGCGGCTGGGCATGAACGGGGTCCGCCGCGGAAAGAACTTCCGGAGGACATGGCGGCGCAGCGGGCCGCGCGCCGGTTCGTCATGGTGATGCCAGCTGGCAACGCTGCTCACATTGAGGCTCGGTCGCGTTCGGGTTTGGCAAGCCCTGCTACGCGGTCGGTCCTGTGGCCAAGACCGAGACGCGATACCGGTTCTTCGATCGGATGTTTACCAGTTCGGATAACTCCGCGTCATGGTTTGCCTCGCCGCTCGTGACGCCCGGTAACGGCCGCCCGCGAGGTGCCCGGTCAAGGGAGCTTCCCACCTGACCACAGGGCACGGCAGTGACTCCTGATCTAGCCCGTTGACCGATCGACGACCCTCTACGGGATATCGAGCGCGCTAGTCAGCATCGTCTCAGGGCGCGTCTGCGCGCCAGTCCAGATCATCGTAGAAGACGACCATGATGCCCTTGGGCAACGCCCCGGCCCTAATGACCGTTTCGGCTGACGAGCCGCCAGGTCTCCACCTCGCCCTTGCCTTTCACGTCGACGAGGCCCATCGGCTCCGTGACGAAGTCGTCGCCCAAGAGCTCCCAGGTCGGACGCGTGATCTGGATCTCGTCTGATATCCCGTGCGACTCCATGCGGCTCGCCATGTTCACCGTGTCACCCCAGAGGTCGTAGAGGAAGCGGCGGCGTCCGATTACGCCCGCCACGACCGGGCCGGAGCTGATCCCGATCCGGAGCCGAAGGTCGCTCTCCGGCAGGCATGTGCGGGCACAGTCCTTCATCTCAAGCGCGAGGTCGGCAAGCGCGTGCGCGTGGTCGGACCGAGGCCGGGGAACCCCCGCCGCAGCCATGTAGCAGTCGCCGATCGTCTTGATCTTCTCGACCTCGTAACGGTCGACGAGTTCGTCAAAAGTCGTGAACAGACGATCGAGCATCCCGACCACCTCCCGCGCGTCAAGTCGGCTCGCAAGCGGAGTGAAGTCGACGACGTCCGCGAAGAGGATGCTGGCGTCGTCGAAGTGGTCCGCGATCGTGTAGGGCTCGGCCTGAAGGCGCTGGGCAACCTCCGCGGGAAGGATGTTTAAGAGGAGCGCCTCGACGCGCGCCTGTGCAGTGTCCCGACCTCGCGCGAAGGTTATGAGTAACAACATCGCCACAAGCGACACCGCGACGATGTTGAGGACGTCGAAGGTCCGGACGAAAGCATCGGGCAGGTTGGCGCCGTCCGGCCGCACGACTTCGGAGAGAACGACCGCGAGCAACACGACGGCGACGAACGCCGCGAACTACGGCCAGGCGCGCGCGGGTCGGTCGAAGGCGACCGCGCCGAGCGGCGCAAGAAGCGACCACAAGATCACAAAGCTGGAGTCCTCGAGGCCGCCGAGCATGATCATCCCGAGCGCGGGCGCGACCAGGATCAGAAGGAACTGCGCCGTCCGCAGGAACGCGAAATTTCGATTCCGGGCGAACACGGCGAGGCTGATGATCGATCCGGCGACATAAGCCCACGGCGTGAGCGCGACCGCCTCCTCACCCACGACCCAATACACGCAGCCCCAGAGGAACCCAATTGGCAGGATGAAGAGCGCGATCCCGACGAGCAGCCGTTTGCGGAAGCGCAGCTCCGACGAGTCGGCGGAGTCCGCCCCAATCGACAGGACGCGGTCTCCCAGCGCCGCGATCATGACGGACGAGCGTAGTCGACGGTGGCCCTTGGACCTTCGGTCGCGTCCGCACGTCCAACAGGAATCAGGTCCGCTGATGTTGCTTTGGCTGGTCTCCGGTCAGCGGCATCTTCGTCGTCGACGAAGACGCTTCCTGGCGTCAGGGCGCCAGCGTCGGTGCGAGTAGCTCGCCTAGGTCGCGGTTCGCGTATTGCCCGGTTCGGCCCACCCCTGGTCGCTAGCTTTGAGCGGCTGATCCCACATCGTGAAGGGCCCAAATCTGAAGTGGCTGGTCAGCAGGGCCATGTTTTCTGGCTCGATGGCGTGGACGCTCCATCCATCGCAATGTATTCGTCGTATTCGTCCAAACTGTCACGGCGATGGTCAGCCCTGGTCTGGGAAGCATTCCACGAACCAACTCAGCTGCCAATCGACCTGGTAATCGACCCCGCCCTCATGACCGTAGTGGGCGTAGACCTCGATGTCCTTGGCAACCCCGGTCCCGCCGCCGTAGGCCAACCCCCCGGTCCCGCCGCCGTAAGCATGGAACGCGGTGAACACCGTGGAGGCGGGCATACCGCGTCCATCAGGTCGAGCACCCGCCGAGACGTTTCCCCCGTGCCGACGCCGAGCTCGAGAACCCGCTCGGCCTGGATACCAGCGGTCGCCTCGGCGACGGCGTCCTGCAGCTCGTCATACGCCGGCACCTCAGCACGGATCGTCCCGAGGTAGGTGGCCGGGTCGAAGTGGAATTGGTCACCGCGGGGTCTGTTGACCATGGATCAGTCTCGCAGGCGTTCAGCAGACCTTCGAACAGTTCTGTCGTTCTCTGGCACCGATCGTGGACACTTTCCGACATTGTGAAGTCCGGTACGCCCCCTGGGACACCTTCCTGCAAAGCAAGATCATTTAGCGCCAGCCAAGGGGCGCATGGAGCGGACCGGTTCGATCACCGTTCGCCGTCGGCTCCGGTAGTGCAGCCCTATTGGAGCTGATCCGCTTAGCCAGCGCGCAAGCAATCGGAGGATTCGAGATCGACGGAATCAACGGCGGCGGCGACCTGTCCACCAGTTTGTCGTCGCCAATGTGGTCCTCCTGGGGCAACGACACTTGCGTACGGTTTACGCCTCATTTCCGCGGCTGCAGCGGTCGATGAAGGAAGCTTCGACAAATTACCGCCAGGATCCTTGGCTTGTCAGCCCCGGTAAATCAGGGCCGCAAGGTCGGGGGCTCCTTGCTCGCGTCGATGTAGTGCTCCATCTGTCGGTCGGGCACCAGCCAGATCACTGCGACCAGGACGTACGCCGCGATGCCAAGCCATACCCAGAGCAGCGAGCCGATTATGCCGAGCAAGTAAATCAACGGGCTGATCCTGCCCTTGAGGTCGCGGCCGAGCGCCTGCCGCAGCGGACTGTCCGGTCCCTCGACACGCACGACACTGTGCTGGAGTAGGAGGTAGGCCACTCCGGCCAGCAGCAGGTTCAGGCCGTAGACCAATCACCGGAGTAGTGCCGAAATGCTCATCCATCCAGGCGGTCGTAAAGGGCACGAGGGAGAGCCAGAAGAGCAGGTGCAGGTTGGCCCACAGCACGCCCCCTCTTACGCGGCCAACGAGCTGGAACAAGTGGTGGTGGTTGTTCCAATAGATGCCCAGATACACGAAGCTCAGCAGGTAGGTCAATAACCCGGTCGCCGACTCGGCCAGGGCGTGGAGCGTTGGCTCGTGCGGCACCTCCAGCTCCAGCACCATGATCGTGATGATGATCACGAGTACAGCGTCGCTGAAGGCCTCCAGCCGGCTGGTCGTCATGAGCGTGAGTCTAGAAAGCGACCGGTGTCGGTCCCGCCGACTGCCTCGACACCGACAACTGGTGAGCTGCAGCGGGGGCAGGATCGCCCCGGCGATCGGGCGCATCCGGCCGACCGGCTGGCCGCCAGGTCGCCGACCGGGTGGAGCACACGGCCTGGGCGCAGCGCATCCACGCGTGCTGTTCCACCAAGGCGCCGCGCGGCCCGTACGACGTCGGTTTACTAGATCCTGCGCGGTGTACAGAGTCAAGCCGAGCTGGCCGCGCTCACGGCCGCGGAACTGTCTGCGGCCGGCCAGCTGCAGATCGCGAACCGCCCTGGACATGCTCACCGCATTGGAGGCCAACCTCAGCAGGCTGTGTCGGGAACTTCGCCGCCGTCGGCCACTTGACCGGAGGGAGGGTGCTCACCGCGCGGCCGTATGGAATGTGGCCGATCACCACGTTGGCGTTGACCTGCCTGCGGAGCCGGGCGGCCGGGGACGGTCGGGAAATGACTCTAATCCGGAACAACATCCAAGCGCCGACCCACGACAGACGGCGAAGCCGCACCCGGAACGAGTATGGGACTGGCAGTCTTGAACGCGCTCTGCGTGTAGACCGCCCGGTCAAGCTGAACGTTTCCACCATGCCGTTAGCGGACCCTCCAGCGGGCGCGCAAACTGGCGCGAAGCCGCCGTTCCCGGGTGCGAAGCCCGGTGCCACCAAAGGTCGGCTTGTCGTGCGGAGTTTGCTCAGGCCCTCGGACCGAGCAGCGGAACCCAGCAAGGATCTGCTGCAGGTGCATCACCTGACGAGGTATGAACTCGGCGATGGTGAGGGCGATAACCGCGGCCGCACCGTCGATGTCGGCGACCACGCGGCGCGCTTCGGCAGTGCTGAGGCCACCGAGATCCGCGCCCAGACCCAGCTGGATCTCGTCCGCGTCGATGGTGTCGACGTCAAAGTGGATGGCCACCTTCGTGGCGCCGGTGTCGCCGAGCCAGTCCAGCAGTGGCGCGCTGGTGGACCGTAGCGTGTCAGGGCTGAACACGCTCAGACCCCACCCCTCAGCGATTGCCGGCAGCGTCGGGTCGGTCCAGTCATGCATGCCGACGAGCGCGACCCGATCGGCGGTGGTCGTGGCCGGCAGTATCCGAAGGAGCTCCTGGTCGCCGTGACCGGTGAGCGCGGAGACGACCATGGCGTCGAAGCCGGGATAGGCGGTCTCACCCGTGCCCATGTCAGGGTGGGAGTCGATCCAGAGGATCGCCAGGTCATCGCCGTGCTTGTTGATCAGGTACGAGAACGGCGCCATGCTTACCGAGCACTCGCCGCCAACCGTCGTGATGCGCGCAGGCTCGTGTTCGGAGATGATCGCCAACGCCCTGCGCAGCTGCTGAAGCACGACGGCCTTCGCTTCGATGCCGTCGCGCTCCTCGAGCCCGATATCGCCCATTTCGACGGGCACGATCGCGGTCGGGCCGTCGTGCTCAGGCAGGACCGCTTGGAGCACCTTCGTGCCAACCGAGTAGCCGCGCCGAGCGATTTCGAAGGGAAACTCAGGAGCCAGCGAGCGAACGCTCTCGGTACCGGCGCCCTGCCACTGCGGCCACACCAGACGCAGATGTGGGCCAGCGGTGATCGGATCTACTTGGTTCAAGCGTCTCTCCTGTCGCAGTGACAATGGCACCGTAGCGGGACCAGGAAGTCCAACGGTGGCGGCTAGGGGAAAGTCCAGCGGGCGGTGGGTGCAACTTACGTTCCGTATGACCCGTCCGTTGAAACGCCCGTTGGGGGTGGCACTAGCGGACGCCTGAGAGGGATCAATTCGTACGCGAGTCAAGCCCAGCCGAGTGCCGCTGGCCGTTTCTAAGCCCGGCGGAGTCTCTTAGAGCCGCAGCGCGGTGGCCCCGATCTGTGCGGCGCGTCACGGGCGGCCCTGACCTTCGGTTGGTCCATGTCAATTGCCCGGTGGCCACTTTTGAGGCATCGGTCTCTGGCCCGCGACCGCCTGGAGATGGTCAAGCGCAGATGCGCCTTGAGGCAGTGTCGAGGCACAACATCGCGGCACAACGTCTGCTGCCGATATTGGTTGGGAGCCCTTCGTCGTAGCATCGAAGCTCTATGGCTGGGTCATTCATGGCAGCGGGACTCTTTACTTAGATTATCTATGGGTCTGACCACCATTTTGACCACCATTTGGGTTTGTCCACCGAAATACGCCCAAGTGCAAAATCCTTATTTTCAAGGAAAATGAACGTCTGAAGACGTCCCTGGACACACTGCCGATGTCTGGGGTCAAGAGCCATGAGTTCTTGTCTTGCCCGCCACCATCGCGATGATCTTGCCATCGCTGATGATCTTGTGCTGCCCATGAACGCCTGAGGTGTCACTGCTAATTCCTTCTTGCTATCGGCAGCATCCCCTTCGCAGAGAACGCCTACACCGTTCTCGACGCACTCGAGTCTCGGCGAGCGAGGATCCCTCCGCGCGCGTTGGGCTGCGAGGCCTCGGTGGATCAGGTCGGCAGGAATGCGGCTTCAGTCCATAGCCCGCCCGGGTTGAGAGCAAGTTCATTGACGATCATGTAATCCGGCGCCGATGAGCAAGGCGGAGTTGCCGCTCGTCGAGATTGGAACTGCAATGGTGACCGCCAGGCCGGTCGGAAACAACTTCTGTGGAGTGTGGAGAACGGCGCAGGGTGCTGCTCTACAGCCCCGTGTTATCAACAGGTCGGAGCTTTATTGGCCCCTCGCGCGGACAGTGTGGCCAACTGAAGCATCAGTACAAGGCTGGAGACAATCGAATGGAGAAGTTGTGCTGACCGTGTGGGAGGCCGCAGACGTGCTCAGTCGGTCGCGAGTATATGAGCTGCTCTACGCCGAGCAACCCGTCTGGACCGGGGCCGGGTACTGCGACCCCGACACCGGCGTCATGCTGCCCACCTGGCGCCAAGCCCTCGACCATCTCGACGCCGACCCGGATGCCGGACGGTCCACGTCATGCGGTTCGGAACCCATCACGACATCGCCGGCATCATCGCCCCCTCCGCCGACGCGGACCGGGCCGTGCGCTACCTCGCGAAATACCTGACTAAGGCGATCGGCGATCCTCTCGGTGACAACAGCGAATCAGACCCAGCGCGGGAGGCGCACATCGACCGGCTGCACGCCGAGCTGCGCTGGCTGCCCTGCTCGCCGCGGTGCGCGAACTGGCTGCGCTACGGCATCCAACCCGACCGGCCCAGCCCCGGCCGCTGTCCCGGCAAGGCTCATGATCGAAAACACCTCGGCATCGGCGGCCGTCGTGTCCTGGTCTCCCGCGACTGGTCCGGCAAGACCCTGTCCGAACACCGAGCCGACCGGTCCGCGGTCGTCCGTGAAGCACTGCAGTCCGCCGGCATGGCCGCGCCCGACCTGGAACGGATGGCCACCGACGTCCTCAGCCCAGACGGGCTCCCCCGCTACGTGGACCGACGAACGCCCCGACCCCACCACCTACACCCTGATGCTCCTACGGGCAGTCGCCGAACGACAACGCTGGCGCGCACAATACGACCAGGCCAAGACCAGAACCGCGGTTGAGACTGTGGACAGTCTTTCGGCAACCGGCCCACCCAGCGGCGGCGGACCGCCCAGTCCCTCGGTTGCCCACAGCTCGGCCTCACCCGATAACCCGCCAAAGCCAGGGCCGCAGGACCGGCAGTCAAGGGTGAGCGCAGCGAATCCGCAGGACCGGAGCGAAGCGACTGCCCTTGACGGACGGGCTGGAGGCCCCACTTTCACAACTCGGGGGAGGCCGAGCCCCTCGACCCAGAGCCAAGCCAATGCCGACCGCCGGAGGACAGGAGACGATCCGACCACGAGTAGGATTCAGCCTGATGTGCCGGCCCTGCTGTACCGGGTCGATGAGGCCGCGGTGGCGCTGCGGCTAAGCCGATCAGTGCTCTATGAGCTCATCCGCACGGGACAACTCCGCACCGTCAAGGCGGGTCGCCGTCGCCTGGTTCCGGTCGCCGCGCTCGCTGAGTACGTCGACTCTCTTGACGGTGCGGCGTGACCAAGCGTCGCGCCTACGGCGACGGCGGGTTGTACTGGAATGAAAGGCGCCAGCGCTGGATAGCGACGGTCACGGTCGGTTACGACGGTCGTGGCAAGCGGATGGTCAAGACTGGTTCAGGCCGGACCAAGACCGAGGCCAAGCAGAAGCTACGTGAGCAGCTGCGGGACCATGAGGACGGTTTGGCCCTTGGGCGGGATGACTACACGGTTGGTCATGCGGTCGAGGATTGGCTGGCCTACGGTCTGGGCCGGCAGGGTCCAGCCACAATAACGAAGTACCGGATCTTCTGCGGCAAGCACATAATCCCGCTACTGGGCGCGCGGAAACTGCGAGACCTGACCGCACGTGAGGTCGACGCTTGGCTGTTTGAGCTGTCGAAGTCGCTTAGCACGGCGACGCTTCAGCGAGTCCGGAGCTGTCTCAATCGGGCAGTCAAGCGTGCGATGGCGCGAGACCTGGTCAAGCGGAACGTCGTCGAACTGACGGAGGTACCGACTGGCCGGGCCGGTCGGCGGTCGAAGTCGTTGACGCCCAAGCAGGTGGACGATGTGCTGACGAAGACAGCGACCGACAGGCTACACACATACATCGTGGTGTCGCTGCTGACTGGTGGCCGAACCGAGGAGCTTCGGGCGCTGCGCTGGGAGCATGTGCACCTCGAGGCGGGTGGGCCGTTGCCGCCGCACGTGGAGGTGTGGCGGTCCGTACGAGTAGGTGGAGACACCAAAACCAAGAGGTCCCGGCGGACGCTTGCCCTTCCCGAGCGGTGCATCGAGGCACTATGCAGGCAGCGAGCGCAGCAGGCTGCCGACCGGTTGTCGGCCGGCGAACGGTGGCGAGAGACCGGTCTGGTGTTCACCACGTCGGTCGGAACCAAGATGCTCGCGGGTAACGCCCGCCGGGACTTCCGCCGCGCCTTGGCTCTGGTACCAGGTCTCAACCCATCGGAGTGGACGCCCCGAGAACTACGACACTCGTTTGTCTCGCTACTTTCCGATGCAGGCGTGCCGCTGGAGCAGATCTCGCAACTGGTCGGACACAGCGGCACAACGGTCACCGAATTGGTGTACCGGCACCAGCTGCGGCCGGTGATTCAGACCGGTGCGATCGTTATGGACCAGCTGTTCAGCGGGAACCGTAGACAAGCAGATTGACAAGCAGGACTGATATGCAGCGGATAGGGTCGCAGTAAAATTGCCTCTGACAAGGTGGTCTAAGGGTGGGCCTAAGTGGACTTGAACCACTGACCTCTGCCTTATCAGGGCAGCGCTCTAACCGACTGAGCTATAGGCCCGCGTACTGCTGAGACGCCCACATGGGCACAAACCGCAAGGCTAGCTGATCTCCAGCAACGGCCCCAAATCTATTGGGCGTACGCCGGCTGGGGCATCGAGGTCCTTGCTCTGCATAGCTTCCACACGCTTTACATACGTTGCAACATGTGCAGCGTGCCAACAAGCTGGGTTAACCCAGTTTTCCTGCAGCCGTCCGTGGCCGCTACGGCCGTCAGTCCTCGGCGAGAGTGATCTCAAGGCCGCCGAGCATGGTAGCCGCGAGGTTGTACAGGAACGAGCCGAGGGTCGCCAGGGCAGTGAAGATCACCACGTCCACGCAGGCGATCAGGGCGGTCACACCCATCACCTTCTGGGTGTTGATGTACTCCTGGATCCGGAACGGCGTGGTGTCGCCCGGTGTCGAGACGACGCTGCGGACGATGTCGTTGATCGAGTCGAAGAGCTGGGAGGTGCTGAGCACTGTCCAGATCGAATAGACGGCGGCCAGGAGCATGATGCCCGCCGCGATCGAGAAGAGGAACGACGTCTTCATCACCGACCACGGGTCGAGCCGCGACAGCCGCAACCTCGCCTTGCGGGTACGCCGGGCCACGCCCACCTTGGGCTTGGCCGCCTGATGCGCCTCCGTCCCCGCGTCCTCCAAACCTGCCGGTACGGGCTGGTTCCTCCCGGTCGGCCACTCCTTGTGGTCCTGGCCTGGTGCCGGCACCGGGACTGCAACCGGAGCTGCATGGTACGCCGGCGCTCCCGGCATCCGGGCCGCTGGATTGACCGCTCCTGGCATCGGGGCTTGCGGGCCCGCAGGAGGCGCGAACGGCGAAGCACCACCCGCTCCGGCGGGCGTACGTCCGGTGGTTTCGCCTGGCCGGACCGGTCCCTGAGGCGTGCCCGGCTGTCCGGGCGGCACCTGCGGAGCGCCCTGGGGCGGAGCGGCCTGGTGCGGAGCGCCCTGGGGCGGAGCGGCCTGGGGCGGAGCGCCCTGGGGCGGAGCGCCCTGGGGCTGAGCGGCCTGGGGCGGAGCGGCCTGGGGCGGAGCGGCCTGGGTGGTGGCTGCCGCGGTCAGACCAGCGGCCACCGCGGCCCCCGGGCCGGCTGGATTGCCGGGCTGGTTTCCAGGCGCCGGGCGCTGCTGGACCGGCGTCCCAGCCTGCGGTCCTCTCGGAGGCACTGGACCGGTCGGAGCACTCGACGCGGTCGTCCCACCAGGTGAGGTTGGCGCCGGCTGCGTGGTGGGCGCCGCGGCTTGCTGCTGGCCAGACTGAGCAGTCGGGTTCGGCTCCGGCTGATCAGCCTTCCTCCCAAACCCGAGGCGCGCCCACATGGATTGCTTGGGTGCTGGAGGCGGCGGCGGATCCCATACGGGCACGGCACCAGGGACCTGCTGCGCATGGGGAGTCTCTGGACTCAGCGGAGATGGAGTACCCGGCTGCGCCGGGGCCGAAGCGCTCGCAGCTTGGCCGCCGGCCTGCGATTGCGGTCGTGGCTGGGTCGTCTGCGGGGGCATCTGCTTCGGCTGGGTCGTCTGCGGGGGCATCTGCTTCGGCTGGGTCGACTGCGGGGGCACCTGCTTCGGCTGAGCCGTCTGCGACGACCCTTGGGGCGGCCCCTGTTTCTGCGGGGTCGGCGCTCCCGGCTCGTTTTTCTGCTGCATCGGCGGCCCAGGCTCGTGTTTCTGCGGGGTCGACGGAGGATTCGGCGAACCACCCGGTCGCCCGCCGGTAGTGGGCTGTGGGCGGGCGGCAGTCCCGGGAGGTTGCGGGCTCCTGCTCTCACCAGCCGTCCCAGTACGAGCGGCGCTGGCGGGGGCGGTCGCTCGTTGCTCTCCGTGGGACTCTTTGATCTGGCCGTTCGGCCTCGTGGGTTCTTGGGCCTGGGCCTTCGCGGTTGGCGAATTGTTGGCAGTGCCTGTTGGCGTCCGGTCTTGCGTGCCGTTGGCTCCAGATTGATCCCGCGGACCAGGAGTGCCCGGGCTCTGCGGACGAGGCGTGCCAGGGCTCTGCGGTGCACCTTGCTGCCCGTCGCCGCTCACCTCGACGCGGTTGGGGGAGCTGTGACCTCGAGGAGCCTGGGCGGTGGGCTGTTCAGCGTTGCCTTTACTCACTGTCATCCTCCTGGACCCCCGCATCGTCAGATACCCCATTCGGGATCACGGGCCGTATTTCCAGTGCTGACTCGAGCGAGGAATCGTCCTCGACCACGCCCGAGGTCGAATTGGAATCATCACCCGCAGGAGCCTCATCTGCAAGTTGTGCCGCTTCTGCTGTTGTCTCGGGGTTGAGTGCGATCACCACGACTGAGTCGTTCTCAGCCACTCCTACGAACCTGACTCCCATCGTGTCACGCCCTTTGACCGGAACCTCGGCAACAGCGCTGCGCGTGATCTGACCACTTGCCTTGATGGCGATGACTTCATCATTGTCAGTCACGACGAGCCCTCCGACCAAAGAACCGCGATCTTCGTTGAGTTTCATCGCCTTGATCCCCAGGCCACCCCGACCCTGCTGGCGGTACTCGAAGACATAGGTCCGTTTCGCAAAGCCACCATCGGTCACGGTAAACACAAAGCGCTCGTCGGCCTCAACGCCGGCTCGGATGACCGACATCGACAGCAGCTCATCCCCTGGACGGAATTTCATACCGGTCACCCCAGACGTGGCGCGACCCATCGGCCGAAGCTCGGAATCGTCTGCCGGGAAGCGAATCGAGAGCCCCTTGCGAGAGATCAACAGCACCTCGTCATCAGCGGAACAGAGTTCGGCGCCAATCAGCTCGTCGTCCTCGTCACGGAAGTTGACCGCAATGATCCCGGCCTGCCGGGGTGAGTCGTACGCCGGCAGTGCCGTCTTCTTCACCAGGCCGCGCTTGGTGGCCAGTAGCAGGTAGGGCGAGGCGGAGTAGTCCCGAATAGCCAGCACCTGGGCGATCTCCTCGTCCGGCATGAAGGACAGCAGCCCGGCGACATGCCCGCCGCGCGCATCCCGGCCGGCCTCGGGCAGCTGCCACACCTTGGCGCGATACACCCGTCCCTTGTTGGTGAAGAACAAGATCCAATGGTGGTTGGTGGTGACGAACAGGTGCTCGACCTCATCATCGGTGCGCAGCGTTGCCCCTCGTACGCCCTTGCCGCCGCGCTTTTGCACGCGATACAGATCGGTATTGGTGCGCTTGGCGTAGCCGCCGCGCGTGATAGTGACCACCACATCGGAGTCAGGAATCAGGTCCTCGTTCGAGAGATCACCATCTGCGGCGATGATCTTGGTCCGCCGCTCGTCGCCGTACTTCTCGACGATCTCGGCCAGCTCGTCGCTGATGATCTTGCGCTGCCGCTCCGGCCTGGCGAGGATGTCGGTCAGGTCGGCGATGATGCGCTCGTACTCGGCCAGCTGGTCGACGATCCGCTGCCGCTCCAGTGCCGCAAGCCTGCGCAGCTGCATGTCCAAGATCGCGTTCGCCTGCAGCTCGTCGATCTCCAGCAGTGTCTTGAGGCCCTCCCGCGCATCATCGGTGCTCGGGCTGCGTCGGATCAGCGCAATAACCTCGTCCAACTGATCGAGGGCAATGACCAGGCCGCGGTAGATATGCGCGCGAGCCTGCGCATCGTCCAGACGGTGCTGGGTACGCCGCTGGATGACCTCGATCTGATGGCTGATCCAGTAGGAGATGAATTGGTCCAGCCGGAGCGTACGCGGCACATCGTCGACCAGGGCGAGCATGTTGCAGCCGAACGTGTCCTGCAGCTGAGTGTGCTTGTACAGGTTGTTCAACACCACCCGCGGCTGGGCGTCGCGCTTCAGCACGATCACCAGCCGCTGGCCGGTACGCGCTGAGGAGTCGTCGCGGATATCAGCGATGCCGTTGAGCTTGCCGGTGGTGACCAGCTCGGCGATCTTGAGCGCCAGATTGTCCGGGTTGACCATGTGAGGCAGTTCGGTGACCACCAACTGGGTGCGGCCGGCTCGGTCCTCCTCGATGTCGACGACCGCGCGCATGATCACAGAGCCGCGGCCGGTCCGGTAAGCGTCATCGATGCCACGGCGGCCGACAATGAGTGCGCCGTTCGGGAAGTCGGGACCACGCACGCGCTCGAGGGCCGCATCTAGTAGCTCCTCGGCAGGAGCCTCCGGATGCTCCAGCGACCACTGCACAGCCGATGCGACCTCGCGCAGGTTGTGGGCCGGGATGTTGGTCGCCATACCGACTGCGATGCCGGTAGACCCGTTGACCAGCAGGTTCGGGAAGCGGCTCGGCAGGACGACCGGCTCGGACTCCTTGCCGTCGTAGTTGGGCTTGAAATCGACAGCGTTCTCGGTGATGTCGCGGACCATCTCCATGGCCAGCGGCGCCATCTTGCACTCGGTGTAGCGCATCGCGGCGGCCTTGTCGTTGCCAGGGGAGCCGAAGTTTCCCTGGCCGGAGACCAGCGGGTAGCGCATCACCCACGGCTGCGCGAGCCGCACCAGGGTGTCATAGATCGCGGTGTCGCCATGCGGGTGGTACTGGCCCATGACCTCGCCGACCACCCGAGCGCACTTGTTCCAACCCCGATCCGGCCGGTAGCCGCCGTCGTACATCGCGTAGATGATCCGACGGTGCACCGGCTTGAGCCCGTCACGAACGTCAGGCAGCGCACGGCCCACGATCACGCTCATGGCGTAATCGAGGTAGGACTTCTGGATCTCGTCCTGCAGATCCACCAGCTCCCGCCGGTCGCTGATCGGCTCCTGGGGGATGTCACTCATGCCCTTTGTCCTGTTCGCTCGCGCCGGGTCGTGCCCTGGGGGCTGCTGTCTTCCTTACTCGCTCGCACGCCAGCGTGCATCTCGTCCATCGCTATCTGACTAGAAGCTGTCGTGCTCGGCTCGCTCGTCCAGACAGCAGCGGGGCACGACCTACCCGACGCTCGCGAACGAAGCACAGCCATCAGATATCCAGGAACCTGACGTCCTTGGCGTTGCGCTGGATGAAGGTGCGCCTCTGCTCCACGTCCTCTCCCATCAAGATCGAGAACATCTCGTCGGCCTGGGCGGCATCGTCGAGGGTGACCTGCAGCAGGATGCGGTTGTTCGGGTCCATGGTGGTGTCCCAGAGCTGATCGGGGTTCATCTCGCCGAGACCCTTGTAGCGCTGGATCGCGTTCTCCTTCGGCAGCCGCTTGCCTTCCTCGGCTCCCACCCGGAGCAGCGCGTCCCGCTCGGCATCGGTGTATGCAAGCTCATGTGGCGCATTGCTCCAGCCGATCCGGAACAGCGGCGGTTGCGCCAGGAACACATGCCCTGCCTCGATCAACGGTCGCATGAAGCGGAACATCAACGTCAGCAGCAGCGTACGAATGTGCGCGCCGTCCACGTCGGCATCGGCCATCATGATGATCTTGTGGTACCGCAGCTTGGCAATGTCGAAGTCCTCATGCACTCCGGTGCCGAGCGCTGAAATGATCGCCTGCACCTCGGTGTTCTGCAAGATCCGATCAATCCGTGCCTTCTCAACGTTGAGGATCTTGCCGCGGATCGGCAGGATCGCCTGGATCCGCGGATCGCGACCACCCTTGGCCGAACCGCCGGCGGAGTCGCCCTCGACGATGAAGACCTCGCACTCCTCCGGATCGGTCGACTGGCAGTCCGCCAGCTTTCCCGGAAGCCCGCTGCGGCCCAGCAGTCCCTTGCGATCACGGGCCGCGTCGCGGGCCTTCCTGGCGGCGATGCGTGCGATCGCAGCCGCCTGACCCTTGCGGATGATCATCTTCCCCTCGCCGGGGTTCTGTTCGAACCAATCGCCGAGCTGGGAGTTCACCACCTGCTGGACGAAGGATCGCGCCTCGGTGTTGCCGAGCTTGGTCTTCGTCTGGCCCTCGAACTGCGGTTCGGCAAGCTTCACCGAGATGATCGCGGTGAGGCCCTCGCGAATGTCGTCCCCGGACAGCCGGTCCTCTGGCCTCTTGATCAATCCCCAGTTCTCGCCCCACTTGTTGGCCGTGTTGGTAAGCGCGGCGCGGAAGCCTTCCTCATGGGTGCCGCCCTCATGGGTGTTGATCGTGTTGGCAAAGGTGTGCACCGACTCGGTGTAGGAGTTGTTCCACTGCATGGCGACTTCCAGGCTGATCCCCCGGTCGTGCCGGTCGACCTCGAACGCGATCACCGAGGCGTGCACCGGCTCCTTGCTGCCGGTCAGGTAACGGACGTAGTCGATCAGCCCGTCGTCGTAGCGGAAGGTGTCGGCGTACGCGTTGCCATCGTCATCCTTGTGGTCTGGGCGTTCGTCGACGATGGTGATGGTCAGGCCCTTGTTGAGGAAGGCCATCTCACGGAACCGCGCAGCGAGGGTGTCGTAGGAAAAGTTCGTCGACTCGAAGATGTCAGGGCTGGGATAGAAGGTGACGGTGGTGCCCGTCTCCTCGCTCGGCTCCAACCGCTCCAGCGGCCCGTCCAGTTCGCCGAGGGAGAAGCTTTGCGTCCACCGGTAGCCGTCGCGCTTGACCTCCGCAACCAGGTGGGCGGACAAGGCGTTGACGACCGAGACCCCGACACCGTGCAGGCCGCCTGAGACCTTGTAGCCACCGTCCCCGAACTTGCCGCCAGCATGCAGCACCGTGAGAGCCAAGGTGATGGCCGGGACCTTTTCCTTCGGATGCTCCTTGACTGGAATGCCGCGACCGTTGTCGACAACCTGGATCCCGCCTTCAGGCAGAATGCGGACGATGATCATGTCGCAGTATCCGGCCAGCGCCTCATCCACTGCGTTGTCGACGACCTCATAGACCAAGTGGTGCAGGCCGCGCTCCCCCGTTGAGCCGATGTACATGCCCGGCCGCTTCCGTACGGCTTCCAAACCCTCGAGGACGGTGATCGACTCTGAGTCGTACGCCCCCGGCTCGATGTGGTTGAGAACACCTTGTGCCGCCGGGTGCGGCCTTGAGTTCATCGTGACGGGGTCGGGGGTCGGGTTGACGTCGTCGGGCTGGTCGAAATGCTGCACCGGCGCGGAACTCCTATCAGACGTGCGCCGCCCGGACCTCACCTGGTGAACAGGTGAAGCAGGCGGCACGCCTAGGTTCTGGTTCTGTGGTTCTTGTGGTCACGTTGACGGATTCCTCGGCCCTTTCTCGGCGGCCGTGCGAGGCGCTCGACCCGCGCTTGTGACCTCGTCCAGTTTAGCGCGCGGGCGTGCCCAACGTGGCTTGCCAGCGGACCTCCGGAAGTACAAAAATGCGCCTGGCAAGGTCTGGATGGCCAGTTTGCGGCTATGCGAGCGGCCCGGGGAGTCCCCGTACGCGCCCATACATGCTGGAGGCGCCGTGAGCCCTCGAAGAGAATCATGTTCCGGTTACAGATCAGCGGCCGGGAGCCAAACTCCGGGCAGTCAGATCAGCCATAGGTGTCGCGAGGGCCCTGGCCGTCACGGACCGAGCGGAGCCCCTTCTTCCAGGAAGGAGAATCCGGACCAAGAACCTTGATCCGGGTGATCGTGCCATCCCCGAGCGCCTCGTTCAGCATGGCGACAAGCCGGGGCGCCAGGTAACGCAGCTGGGTGGCCCACGCGGTGGAGTCGGCTCGAACTGTCAAGACGGTGTCCGCGTACCCCTCGGGATGCGAGTGCGCCGCGTTGGTGGCACCGACCAGCAACGCCCACCGGGCCAGCAGGGTGTGGACGTTGATTTCGCTGGTCCAGCCCTTGCTCTCCACCAGCCGCTCGACCGCATCCGAGAGCGGCTTCGGATCGCGATCGTCGGCTCGAGCTCCAGAGACTTGAGGGCCAACGTAGGGAGGCGACTTGGCGCGGCGCAGGCGTCGCGCCTGAGCACCGAGTGAGCGAGCAATTGTCTGCGCGAGTTCGAGGCCTGTCGGGTCGTGCTGCGGCTGGTCGCCGGGTGTGTCCTGGTGTCCCTGCTCCTCAGACATCGGGTGTCACATCACCATCGGCCACCCGGAAGCGGCGACCTGCCAGCAGCTCGGGAACATCCGCCCCGACAGCGGCGGTGACCAGGACCTGCTCCGCCACCCGCACACCCGAAGCCAGGCGCTCCCGCCGGATCGAATCCAGCTCCGCGAACACGTCATCGAGCACAAGCACCGGCTCTACCCCATCAGCCCGCAGCAAATGAAAGCTCCCCAGGCGAAGAGCAAGCGCGAATGACCATGATTCACCATGACTGGCATAGCCCTTGGCGGGCAGCATCCCCAGCGAAAGTGTGATGTCGTCGCGGTGTGGACCCACCAGCGAGACGCCGCGCTGGATCTCCTCAGCCCGCCGCTCAGCCATCGCTTCGACCAGGACATCGGTCAACACTGCTCGTTCGGACGGGCCTTGAGCCTTCTGAATGGCCTCATCCTCACTCGATGCGACTTGAACCTGTCGAAGGGCCGTCAGGTCCACCGAGCACTTGTACTCCGCTGCAGCGTCGTTATTGGTCGGCGCAATGTCGGCGTACGCCTTGCTGACATGCGGCGCCAGGTCGGCGAGTGTGGTCAGCCGCGCCTCGAGAAGCTCACCGCCCGCCCGACCAAGGTGGGTGTCCCACACATCGAGCGTGGATTCGGCATCGGCCGGCGGCGGGCCACCCCGAAGCCGACCGCTGAGGGATTTGAGCAGGGTGTTGCGCTGCCGCAGTACCCGCTCGTAGTCCGCGCGTACGCCAGCCAGGCGCGGCCAGCGGGCGACGAGAAGGTCATCGATGAAGCGCCGACGCTCGCTGGGATCGCCCTTGACGATCGCGATGTCAACTGGCGAGAACACCACAGTCCGGAGTAGTCCGATGATCTCGCGGGCCTGGCGAAGCGGGGAACGGTTGAGCTTGGCGCGGTTGGCCTTTCCGGGATTGATCTCAAGCTCCAGCGTCAACTGCCGCGGGTCGTCGAGCCCGGCTTGCACCCTGGCCCGTACTACTGCGCGGGCGGCGCCCGACCGCACCAAAGGCACCTCCGCAGCCACACGATGTGAGCTCATGGTGGAGAGATACTCGATCGCCTCGACCAGGTTGGTCTTACCCTGCCCGTTCGCCCCGACGAAGGTGGTTACCCCTGATTCGAGCGATAGGTCGACCGACTCATAGGACCGAAAATCGGTCAGTTGCAGGTGGTCGACAAACATATGGCTCGCTTCGCTCGCGGCGGATCGCGCTGTGGTGCAGCCTAGCTGCCCGCTCCCCCGTTATGGTTCGTCCGCAGGAGGCCGCATATGATGGCCGAATCGGGCCCTTTGAGATGTATTTGTGGCCTTGTGCGGAGGAATGCTAAACGCAGGCGGTCTGCTCAGCTCGCCCGATCCCCCACCTTGTCGGCCTTCTCCCCGCCGGCCTCGAGTTCGCTGCCGGCCGGAAGCTCCTGGTGGCCGCCAAACTGCTGCCGCATCGCAGACAGCACCTGGTTCGCAAAGTGATCCTCATCGCGAGACGCGAAGCGTTCGAAGAGTGAGGCAGCGAGCACTGGCGCAGGTACGCCAATGTCGACAGCCGCTTTCACCGTCCAACGACCCTCGCCCGAGTCCGACACGCGCCCGGCCAAGCCTTCGAGCTTCGGGTTCGCCTGCAACGCAGCGGCTGTCAGATCCAGCAGCCATGAGGAGATCACCGACCCGCGACGCCACAACTCGGCAACCTTGGCCGTATCGATCTGGAACTGATAGAACTCCGGCTCCTCCATCGGCGCCACCTCGGCTGAGTGCTCGCCCGCCTCGATACCGACGTCGGCCCTGTGCAAGATATTGAGGCCCTCGGCAAAGGCGGCCATGATCCCGTACTCGATGCCGTTGTGCACCATCTTGACAAAATGGCCAGCCCCGGACCTCCCGCAGTGCAGGTAGCCCTGCTCCTCCGGCGCCAGCTCACCAGTACGCCCAGGCGTACGCGCGATGTCGCCAACACCTGGGGCGATGGTGTTCAGAATCGGGTCGATGATCTTGACTGCTTCCTCATCTCCACCCACCATCAGGCAGTAGCCGCGCTCCAGACCGAAGACGCCACCGCTGGTTCCGACGTCGACGTAATGCAGGCCTTGCTCCCGAAGCTTGGCGGCGCGGCGTACATCGTCGCGGTAGTTGGAGTTGCCGCCATCGATGATGATGTCGCCCTGGTCGAGCAACCCGGCCAGCTCGTCGACGGTCTTCCCGGTAATGCCTGCTGGGATCATCACCCAGACGGCGCGGGGTGTCTGGAGCTTGCTGACAAACTCCTCCAGCGTGTAGCCGCCGGTTGCGCCCTCACCCTCGAGTTGCTGTATGGACTCGGGGTTCACGTCGTAGACAACACACTCATGCCCGTTGCGCATCAAACGGCGAACGATGTTGGCACCCATCCGGCCCAGACCGACCATTCCCAGCTGCATGGAAACCCCTCATCCTCGATGGTTTCGTCAACATAACAGAGCCGTGCCTCGCGGTGATAGGTCCGAAATCCTGACACGCGGCTATTTTGATCTTGCTGCTCGCGCGTCGCGCTTTGGAACCGCCGCCGTCGTTGTCGCCCGCAGAGGACCGACGCCTCTGCTCACTCCTTCTCCGTGCGGAGGCGCGCGATTTCCGACGCTCGCGGCTAACGCCCAAGTCCTTCAGCGACGGTGGCGCGCAGCAGAAATCACGTGGGTAACCGCATGAGCATGATCACGTGGCGGTAGTCAGTCAGCGGATTACTGTCGAGCGTCTCCAGGCCGGTGAGCTGGCACGGCTTGCTCGGTGCCGTGAAGGCGAAGTTCACGTACGGGGTGTCGAAGGCCCCGAGCCCATCGAGCAAGTAAGTCGGGTTGAAGCCGGCCGCCGTGACTGCTAGATCGCCTCCGCCGGGCTGGTCAATGGTCGCCTCGATGGATTCTGATCCCTGAGCCTGGTCACCGGTCGCAGCTTCTAAGGTGACGAAGCCTTCGCCGACGAGCATCCGAAGTGAGGTGTTGCGCTCGGCGACCAGCGCAACGCGCTTGGCGGCCGCGATGACGTCGGCCGTGCTCATCCTGACGTTCATCAGCGCAGCCGTGTTCATGATGTGGCGAACTTTGGGAAACTCGCCGTCCAGCAATCGGGTCGTTGTCTGGCGCTCCCCTGATGCACCGTGACCTTCGAACCCGATGATCCCGTCGCCGGCGCCGCCATCGGACAGGCTCAGCGTCACCTCCTCGCCAGCAGTCATGGAGCGGGCCGTCTCGTTCAGCACTCTCGCTGGGACCAACGCAGTAGCCGAAATTTGGGTTGAGCTCGGGTTCCAGGTCAGTTCCTTGAGCGCCATCCGGTAGCGGTCGGTAGCGAGCAGGGAAATGGTGTCGCCATCAATCTCCACCCGTACGCCGGTGAAGACCGGCAGTAGTTCGTCCCGGCCGGCGGCGACCACGACCTGGGCGACAGCCTGCGCGAACGCAGCGCTGGGAACTGTCCCCGTTGCCTCGGGCATCTTCGGTAAGGACGGGTAATCCGAAACCGGAAGAGTCTGCAGGGTAAACCGAGCGCTGCCGCAGATCAGCTCCATTCTGGTGTCGTCGGAGGTGATATCGACCGGCTTCGGCGGCAAGCTACGGGAGATATCAGCAAGCAGCCGCCCGGAAACCAATACCTCGCCCTCGTCGGCGACCGCAGCCTTCACGTGGATCCGTGCCGAAGTTTCATAGTCGAAGCTCGAAAAGGTGACGCCTTCGGCGTCGGCTCGTACCAGCAAACCGGCCAAAATAGGCACGCTCGGGCGTAGCGGCAGGCTGCGTGCGGCCCATTGCACCGCCTCAGCCAAGACGTCGCGCTCGAGTCGGATTTTCACGCTACCTCCTCTGTGACCTCAGCTACGTAAGGTCATCCGGCCCAGGACGGGCACCGGCGATCATACCGACGCAATGTGCCCTGAGCAGTCGAAGGGCACATAAGCGCGCTTCGACAGGCTCGGTGCGCATGCGATCGCCTGTCCAGCCCGATCCATCTGCCTACGTGGATTCCTTCTCGCCGGGTAGCAGTTCCCGCAGATCAGCGGCCGCCGCCATCACCTCGTCCTGGAGCGGTCCGCACTTCTTCATACCGTCAGGAATCGGCCCGGTGAACAACGGACGAATCTCGAACACCAGATCCAGCACACCCTCCCTGGTCGGCGTACCGCGTCGCATCGTCATCGCCTCGCCAGCTAGCCGGTGGTACTCGTTGACCCGTTCGCGCCATGCCGGATCGTTCATGGTGTGATCGGCACGCATCTCAGAGGCGAGCGCGTCAAGAGCTCGTTCCAGCCGGAGCAACTGCTCCTTGCGACGGTCGACATCCAAGTTGACCGCAACCTCGGTTGGTTCCTCGCGGCCGAACAGCTTGCGCAGAAAGCTCATCGGTCTCCTCCTTCATAGGTTGGGCCTTGCGCCGTGCTGCTTTTCACAGGGCTCAGCCGCGCCGACTTAGACCCTCTTCACCTTATGTATCTCATGGTCGTAGTCGTAGCTGCTGTGGATGCTGTGGACGATGTGTCTTTGACCCGGTCAGAGGCCATTTGGTGTTGCCGTAGTGCTGTGAAGAACAAGAAATCACACGGGGAGGATCTTGGGATGAGCTACCTGGTGATCCCGCTCGTCCCCTGATCATCCCCAGGCTGTCACGCCCAAGATCAACGTTTTCCACAATGTTTTCCCCACTTGTGTGGTAAGCCCATTCCATGCCCGCTGCAGCCTTGCACTGCCGGGTAGAAGATCGTTTGAAAACATGTGATCAAACAACCTCAGAGCGCCTCTCCATAGGGATGATCAGGCGGTTGTGATCACAGACGACCCACAGTGAGGTCAGCGGCCAGATGCCTGCTGCTTGATCCGGTTCGTTAGTTCTGTTACCTGGTTGAACACGCTGCGTCGCTCTGCCATGAGGGTACGGATCTTCCGATCTGCGTGCATCACGGTCGTATGATCCCGGCCACCGAACTGCTGTCCGATCTTGGGAAGCGACAAGTCGGTGAGCTCGCGGCACAGATACATCGCAATCTGACGCGCAGTCACCAGGACATGGGTCCGACTCTGCCCGCACAGATCATCAATGGTGATGTCGAAGTACGATGCAGTCTGCGCCATGATCATGCCGGTAGTGATCTGCGCTTCGCCGCCCTCGGGAATGAGATCTTTCAGCACGATTTCTGCCAGCGCCAAGTCCACCTGTTGGCGATTAAGACTTGCGAAGGCGGTCACCCGGATGAGCGCACCTTCCAGCTCGCGGATGTTGGTCTGGATGCGGCTCGCGATGAACTCCAACACTTCCGGCCCAGCCACCAGACGCTCCTGCGCGGCCTTCTTTCGCAAGATCGCGATCCGGGTCTCCAGGTCCGGGGGCTGCACGTCGGTGATCAACCCCCAGCCGAACCGGCTGCGCAATCGCGGCTCCAGGTTCTCCAGCAGCTTCGGCGGGCGATCGGAGGTCATCACGATCTGCTTTTGGGCGTTGTGCAGCGTATTAAAGGTGTGGAAGAACTCTTCCTGGGTCTGTTCCTTGCCTTCCAGGAACTGGATGTCGTCGATCAGCAGCACGTCCACGTCGCGATAACGGCGCCTGAAGTCGGCTCCCTTGTTCTGGCTGATCGCGTTGATGAAGTCGTTGGTCAGTTCCTCTGTCGAGACATAGCGCACGCGAACCCGGTCGAAGTAGTTACGGACGTAGTGGCCCAGGGCGTGCAGCAGGTGCGTCTTGCCGAGGCCGGAGTCTCCGTAGATCGTCAGCGGGTTATATGACTTGCCTGGGTTCTCAGCCACTGCGATCGCAGCGGCATGGGCGAAGCGGTTCGAACCGCCTATGACAAAAGTCTCGAAGGTGTACTTGGGGTTGAGCCGCGAGTCGCTCTCGCGACGGGTCCGGAATCCCTCCAAATCGCGGTACATGTCTGGATTGCGGTATCCAGATTCGACCTCGGAGACCTCCGGCCGAGGTGCCGGGCCCGGCGCCACGCCTTCGTCGCGGTAGGCGCGGCGGGCGTAATCCTCAGGGTTGGCAAAGCCTTCGGCCTGGAAGCCCGGCTCAGCGTAGGTGTTGTCGCGGTAGTCCCGGCGGGGTTGATCACCGTGATTCGTACCTGAGTCTGAGTACTGCGCCGGGTGGGTCTGCGTGCTGTCGTAGGTCGGTTCCTGCCCAACCGATTCCTCGTCGGGCTTCAGTGACTCGTCGACGATCACGGCCAGCTGAATGTTGCGGCCGAAGTAGCCGGACAGCAGGCTCTCGATGTCTGTGCGGAAACGATTCTCCAGTTGGTTCCGGGTGAAGGCGTTCGGGACGGCGACCATCAACATGTCGTGGTGGAGTGCCACAGGCTGACCGGTCGTAAGCCAGCGCCGCAAGCCCGGTGACGAGGAGGAGTAGAGGTGGTCCCAGGCCCGACTTGTCGATTCGGCGGCGCTCTCAGTAGGTTCGCTCACTCGTACTCCGCTGCTCTTCGTGCATCCGTCGACAATCCAGATGCGAGAAGCAAGAATCTGCTGTTGTCTGTACTTACCCGATACGCCGTCCGTGCCCGGGGGACGACAACCTGTCTGACTTCCACACAGATATCCACAGTGTGTGCATAAAAGCAGCTACGACCGGTCACGCTTACCACGGTCCCCCCGGCATCGAGGTTAACGATTGAACGTTGCCGGCTGCGGTAGCTGCCTGAAACTGCGAGGCGAACCGAGACGCTAGCAATCGCAGAGTCGCGCCGCAAGCGACTCCGGGATATTCGCCACAGTGTTCGGCGTGTCGACTAGACATCGGCGCCCACTATTCCTCAATCCCCCCGAGTTCGCGTCGGTTTGACCGGTTTGGCGCCGCCCCGTACCGTTAGAAGGTCGCTTAGGCGACCGCTGCCAGCTGCCCGCTCTGACTGCGATGCGTGCCGCGTGAGCACCGTACCCTGATTGTCTAGCACCCCGAAGATGTGGGAGTTCTCCCGTGAGCAAGCGCACATTCCAGCCGAGTAATCGGCGTCGCAGCCGTACCCATGGCTTCCGTTTGCGGATGCGGAGCCGCGCCGGTCGCTCCATCATTTCCGCTCGGCGCCGCAAGGGCCGCAGCCGTCTGTCCGGCTGACATCCGTGCTCGGACGACCACGGTGTTGCCGCGATTGCTGAGAATGCGCAGCTCGAAAGACTTCCGACGGACGACCAGGCGGGGCCTTCGCGTAAGTCGGCCCACGCTCATCGTTCATGCCATACACGCTCCTGACGATGTCGCGTCCACCAGGGATGCCGTGGGCCGCTCCGGGCCGCGCGTTGGTTTCGTTGTCAGTGGAGCGCTTGGCAACGCCGTTACCCGCAATCGGGTCAAGCGTCGGCTTCGGCATCTTGCCGCGGCTCATGTGGCGGACACCCCAGTCGGGATTGACATCGTGGTACGCGCCCAGCCGCGAGCGGCGACCGATCCTGCCGAGGTGCCGACCGATTTCGGATCTGCCTGGCATGAGGTGGTGTCCCGGCTGGCCCGACGCGGACCAGAGCACGGTGGTGCGCGATGAGGTACCTGCTGATTGGTCTGCTCAAGCTTTATCGGCTCCTGATCAGCCCGCTCTATGGCAATGTGTGCCGCTACTACCCGAGCTGTTCGGCGTACGCGCTGCGAGCGGTCGAGGTCCATGGTGCCGCGCGCGGCAGCTGGTTGGCGCTTCGACGGCTGCTGCGCTGTCACCCGTGGGCCCCGGGTGGGTACGACCCCGTACCGGGAACCCCTGAATTTGACGAAGAGATGCGAGATCAGGCGCGGCGCGCAGGAAGAATGGTCGAGGATGCTGAGCTGGCGTCACAACGAGGTGTGAGTTGATGGAACTACTGCTGATTCCGATGTCGATCTGGGATCCGTTTATCGCGGTCGGCAGCGCGATCATGCAGCCGCTCTATTGGGTGGTGTCCGGCATTCTCGTGCTGGCTTACCACATCTTCTCGCCGTTGCTCGGCGCGGACAGCGGCTGGACCTGGGTGCTGTCCATCATGTTCCTCACCGTAGTCATCCGGATTGCGTTGATCCCACTGTTCGTCAAGCAGATCAAATCGTCACGCAACATGCAGCTGTTGCAGCCCAAGGTTCGCGAACTCCAAAAGAAGCATGGCCATGATCGGGAAAAGCTCGGTCAGGAGACCATGAAGCTTTACCGGGAGAACAACGCCAATCCGTTGTCGTCCTGCCTGCCACTGCTGCTGCAGATTCCGATCTTCCTCGCGCTCTTCCGAGTGCTCGACGGTGCCGCGCGCGGCATTCCCCGCGGCCATTGGCTTGAGGTCAACCCCGACCTGCTGAATTCGCTCAATCAGGCCACGATCTTCGGCGCTCGCATCTCCGACACTTTCTTGAAGGTGGGGTTCGAAAACGGCATCACCAGCGTGCACGTCGTCACGCTTGTGCTGATCATCGCCATGACGGTCACCTTGTTCATCACGCAGTTGCAGCTGATGCGCAAGAACATGCCGCCGGAAGCGCTGACCGGGCCCTTCGCGCAGCAGCAGAAGATCCTGCTGTACGTTTTCCCGCTGGTGTTCGCAATCGGTGGCATCAACTTCCCGGTCGGCGTGTTGATCTACTGGTTTACCTCAAACCTGTGGACCATGGGACAGCAGTTCTACGTGATCCGCCGCAACCCGGCCCCTGGCACGCCGGCGTACGACGCCTGGGAGGCGCGACGCAAGTCCAAGGGCAAGACGGTGGCTTTGGCCCCGGTCGCCGAGCCAGAGCCGGCGCCCGAAGCGGCGAGTCCTAACCCGACCAAGGTGGCCAGACAGCAGCCGCGTAAGCAAACAAGGTCTCAGCGCAAGCGCTGAGATCGCAGAGCACAGGGGGAAATCAGGTGGGCGACGAGCCGCAAACTGAAACCGAGGCAACTGTCGGGACGGATCTGACAGAGCCCGAGGCGAAGGACGCGACGGAAAATCCGCTCGACCTCGAGGCGGAGATTGCCGCTGACTACCTCGAAGAATTGCTCGACATTGCCGACCTGGACGGAGACATCGACACCTACATCGAGGGCGACCGGGCTCACGTGTCGATCATCAGCGAGTCGAATGTGCTGGTCGGTCCCGACGGTGAGGTGCTCGACGCTCTGCAGGAGTTGACTCGGCTGGCGGTGATGACCGAGACCGGCGAGCGAAGCCGGCTGATGCTCGACGTGGCCGGATACCGCGAACGGCGTCGCAAGGAGTTGGAGGCGCTCGCCGCGGACGCGGTGGGCGAGGCCAAGGAATCGCACGAGCCGGTGCCGTTAGCACCCATGAATCCATTCGAGCGCAAGGTCGTACACGATGCCGTCGCGGCTGCCGGGCTGACGAGCGAATCCGAAGGCGAGGAACCGGACCGACACGTGGTGGTCATACCCGTCTGATTGACTGCGGCCGGACGGGCTGTCCGATCAGCTGGCCCTTCGTAAAATCTTCGACAGCTGATCGCGCCGCCGCCTTCTAAGACGGACTGTCTAACGCGTGGGCTCGAAGAGCTCAACGGGATTACCGGCTGGATCGTCCACTATGAGCTGCTTGCCGCCCCGACCCTCAATGATGTCGCTGCGCATGGTTACGCCAGCCTTCTGCAGTTTCTCGGCGTGCGCGGCAAGATCTGTCACTTCAATCCGGATCCGGTTCCAGCCACCGGGCTCCGGGACTCGGCCGTCCGGCATCGCCTGGCTTGCCCCGCCTGGACCGCCTGTGGCGTTGAGGTAGAACCGAAAGCCGTCACGCGTCAATGCAGCAAAGCCTGGACCAGGGTGCATTTCTAGCTCAAAGCCCAGATGGCCGGTGTAAAACTCAATCGCCGAGGCGACGTCATCGACAATGTAGCGAACACTGATGGTGGGCATGTCTGTCATCCTCCGTCAGTCGGCGCTGCTCGCGCACATGTGATCACTTTGCCTATTCGCTCACCCGTTGCCGAGCTCTGCTCGACGACGAGCCCAGGCGAGGCCGTAGGTCGCTGATTCTGAAGGCCGCCAGAATCAGTATGCACAACCCGAGCGTGAGCACGATCTGGACGACGCCTTGGTCAGGCAACGAGAGGTTGTTGTTGGCGACGCCGAGCGACGCGTGGCCCAACACCGCGATCAACAGGCTGTTCGTGTTGAGGTACAGCCAGCCGAGGAAGAATCCGTGCATGGTGATGAGGGCGAGCGAGGCTGGAAGGTTCTCATCGAAGGCGACAAACAGCGGTACGTGCCACAATCCCCAGATTGCCCCGACCAGGAGCGCGGCCCAGGCGGCGGGAATTCGCTTCCGAACCTGCGGTAAAGCGAAGCCGCGCCAGCCGGGCTCTTCCAGCAGCGGGCTGCCAAAGCATTGCACCAAGAGCAGGAGTGGGAAGGTCAAGACAAGGCCGATCCAGCCAATGTCTGCGAGCATTGCCGCCAGGTCGGACCCTTGCGGGACGGCCGGATCGACCCCGAGCGCCCCCCGCACACCAATGCCGATCACGGTGAGAACAGGGATGAGCAGGCACGCGGCCGCGTACCACCACAGCCCGACACGCCAGCGCTTCAGGCCGCCCAGCAGCCGGCGCACACCGTGCTTTCCGCGCGTGAGGCCGGTGACCACGATCGCTGCGATCAGCGACGCGGTGACGCCAAGGGTTTGCAGCACGATGACAAGTGGCGAGCGGCGGAGCGACCCGAGGTCGGAGCGGCCGTCGTACAGGATGGCCAGCGGCACCCAGAACAACCAAGCGACGCCGAAGGCCAGCATCAGATAGGCGGCGACGGGGTGCCGCATGATCCATGAATCGGTGGGTTTGCGTTGGCTTGTCAGCGGCATCACGCCGCAGTCTAGGCGGGCTGAGGCTGTCGAGGTCCGAAGGCCAGCGGGGGTGCAGACTTTGTCCATGGCTGAACTGGAGCAGCAACGCATCCTGAAGACCCCAATTCCTGGGCCGCGCTCGCTCGAACTGATGGCGCGCAAAACTGGCGCCGTGGCGCGCGGCATCGGTACCACGATGCCGGTCTTCGCTGTCGAGGCTGGCGGCGGTGTCGTGGTCGATGTCGACGGCAATAGCTTGATCGACTTCGGGTCCGGGATCGCCGTCACCACGATCGGAAACAGTGCGCCTCGCGTGGTGGCGGCCGTTCACGATCAGGTGGAGCTGTTCACCCATACCTGCTTCATGATCACCCCGTACGAGGGCTATGTCGCGGTTGCCGAGCAGCTCAACCAGCTCACCCCCGGCACCTATGAGAAACGCAGCGCGTTGTTCAACTCCGGCGCCGAAGCTGTGGAAAACGCGGTGAAGATCGCCCGCGCGTACACGAGGAAGCAGGCGGTCGTCGCCTTCGACCACGCCTACCACGGTCGGACCAACCTCGCCATGGCGCTGACCGCAAAGAGCATGCCGTACAAGCACAGTTTCGGACCGTTCGCGCCGGAGGTCTACCGCGCTCCACTGTCCTATCCCTACCGCGACGACAAGCTGATCGACGGCGACCTCGCCGCCCGGCGGGCTACGGATCTGATTGAGTCGCAGGTCGGTACGGGCAATCTGGCTGCGGTGATCATCGAACCGATCCAGGGCGAGGGCGGATTCATCGTTCCAGCCGACGGGTTCCTCCCGGCATTGGCTGATTGGTGTCGCTCCAACGACGTGGTCTTCATCGCCGACGAGATTCAGACCGGCTTCGCCCGTACGGGCGCCATGTTTGCCTGCGAGTTGTTCGACGTTGTCCCCGACCTGATCGCCACCGCCAAGGGGATCGCCGGCGGACTGCCGCTTGCGGGGGTCACGGGACGGGCCGAGATCATGGAAGCGGTTCATGTCGGTGGTCTCGGTGGTACGTACGGTGGCAACCCCGTCGCCTGTGCCGCAGCGCTGGCGGCGATCGAGACGATCAAGGCTGACAGCCTCGTTGCCCGCGCCCAGGAGATCGAGCGGACCATGGTGAGCCGGCTGCACCGGATGCAGGCTGAGGACAACCGCATTGGCGATGTCCGAGGTCGGGGCGCGATGATCGCCATTGAGCTGGTGCATCGAGACACCACTGATCCAGATCCAGCCTTGACAGCCGCGGTCGCAACCGCTGCTCGGGCGCAGGGCGTCATCGTGCTGACCTGTGGCACTTATGGAAATGTGCTGCGCTTCCTACCGCCGTTGACGATAAGCGACGAGCTCCTGAACGAGGGCCTCGATGTACTCGCCGAAGTCCTCTTGGCTTCGTGATCTCCAACCACCTGACTCAACCAGCGGACGTCGCACGTGAGCTTTACGGCGCCCAATTCCGACTCATAAATAGATATGTCGACATTCTGGGGTCGACCGGAGTCGCTTGGGGGCTGCTCGGCCCTCGCGAGGCTGACCGGTTATGGGAGCGCCACATACTCAATAGCGCCGCATTGAGCGGATTGATCGCTGCCGACAGCGCTGTGGCTGACGTCGGCAGCGGCGCCGGCCTACCCGGCATCCCACTTGCGTTATTGCGGCCCGACCTTCGAATGACGCTGATCGAGTCGCTGCTCCGGCGCTCCGCCTTCCTGACTCAGACCGTGGAGGAGCTCGAGATCGCGGATCGTGTTGAGGTCGTTCGATCCCGCGCCGAAGATCACCATCAGACCTACGATGTCGTGGTCGCGCGTGCCCTTGCTCCCCTCGATCGGCTCATCGGCTGGTGTAACCCGCTGCGCGCGCCCGGTGGTGTGATTCTGGCGCTGAAGGGAAGTTCCGCGGCCGCTGAGGTGACATCAGCCAGGCGGCAGCTGGACGCCGCGCGGCTGCGTGCCGAGGTCCTCACCGTCCGCGCGCATCCAGATACGGAGCCGACAACGGTGGTACGCATTAGTGGCAGGTCCTGAAGAGCCTTAAGCGTGCGGCCGCTGATGCGTTGGACCGGCGCATCTTCCCGATCGACGAGGCTCAGTGAGTGGGGTCGAGTCTGGATGGGCGTGGCAGTGAACATCTTGTGCCGTTTGGGCGCGGATGCCAGCGCAACCCCGTTCAGGTTGCTACCTTGTGGCGGAACGGTCAGGGAGGTTCGATGCTGGCACCGCCGACGGCGGAGGTTCGGGTCACGCCAGGACTCGGCTGGCCAAGGGATGTCGAGGTTGATCCGCGTATCGGCTGGCCCAACGTTCCACGTGAAACGCTTGATTGGCCTCAACGTGAAACTGACCGATCATCGCCCACGGCCTCGGTGACGACAACATCCCCACCACCCGCAATCGAGACGCCACCGACACCCGTAATCGAGCCTCCACCGGGTCCGCGGCGCGCACGCTTTGACGAGGACGAGTTTGGCCCACCTGTGGTCGAGGAAGACTCACCGGCCACATCGACGGCAGAGCGTGTGGGAACGGCCACACTGCCGGCGCCACCACTCCCCCGAGTCTTCGTCGTGGCGAACCAGAAAGGCGGCGTCGGTAAGACCACAACTTGCGTGAACTTGGCGGCCGCCCTCGCGCTTGGCGGCCTCACTGTTCTCGTTGTCGATCTGGACCCCCAAGGGAACGCCACGACTGCGCTCGGGGTCGACCATCCACCGGGCACGCCTGGCACGTACGAGGTGCTGATGGCTGGTGCCGCGTTCTCTGATCATGTGGTCGACTCCCCCGAGGCCTCCGGCCTCAAGGTCCTGCCTGCCACGATTGACCTCGCTGGTGCCGAGATCGAGCTGGTTTCCATCGTCGCCCGCGAGAACCGGCTCAAGCGATCCCTCCTCGCCTATCTCCAGGATCACCACGCCGACTACGTCTTTCTGGACTGTCCGCCTTCGCTCGGTCTCTTGACGCTTAATGCCCTGGTGGCTGCGAACGAGATCCTGGTTCCGATCCAGTGCGAGTACTACGCACTGGAGGGCGTCACGCAGCTCCTGCGAACGATCGATCTGGTCAAGGGCGAGCTCAACAGCGAGCTGCGGCTGAGCACCGTCCTGCTCACGATGTTCGATGCACGGACCAAGCTCGCGGCGCAGGTCGCCGCGGAGGTTCGGCAGCACTTCCCGGTCGAGACGCTCCCAACCGTCATCCCGCGTTCGGTTCGCATTTCAGAGGCGCCCAGTTACGGCCAAACCGTTTTGACCTACCAGCCCAGCTCGGCAGGTGCCATTTCTTACCTCGAAGCCGCACAAGAGATCGCCCGCCGGGGCGTGGAGGAGAGGGCATGAACATTCGTACGGAGCGTCGCGGCCTGGGTCGAGGCTTGGGTGAACTGTTCCAGCGAACGGAGCCGCAACCACTTCCAGCTTCTGAAAACGGCCAATCTGAGTCGCCGCCGCTGGCACCGGTCCCGGTTGGTTCCTACTTCGCCGAGCTGGCGTTGGAAGCGATCACCCCCAACCCTCGGCAGCCCAGAACCGTCTTCGATGAGGAGGCTATGAACGAGCTGGTGGAGTCCATCCGCGAAGTCGGCATGCTGCAACCGATCGTGGTTCGGCCGCTGGGTGGCGCCCGGTTCGAGCTCGTCATGGGTGAACGTCGATGGCGAGCGGCGCAACAGGCGGAGGTGCAGACGATCCCCGCGATCGTACGCGAGACGGCAGATCACGAACTGCTCCGCGACGCCCTGCTGGAGAACCTGCATCGTGCTCAGCTGAACCCGCTCGAAGAGGCCGCCGCCTATCAGCAGATGCTGGAGGACTTCGGCTGCACTCAGGAAGAGCTCGCGAGCCGGATCAAACGCTCACGACCGCAGATCTCCAACACAATCCGTCTCCTGCGGCTGCCGCCGACTGTGCAGCGGCGCGTTGCCGCCGGGGTGATCAGCGCCGGGCACGCGAGGGCGCTGCTGGCCATCGAGGATCCGGCCAGTCAGGAGCGTCTCGCACAGCGAGTGGTCGCGGAGGGGCTGTCGGTGCGGGCGGTGGAGGAACTCGTCACCGTGGGCGACGCTGCGGATCGGGCCCCTCGGCGACAGCGTCAACCGAAGCTGGTCGCACCGAAAGTCAAAGATCTCGCCGATCGGCTCTCAGACCACTTTGACACTCGGGTACGGGTCGCCCTGGGAAGGACCAAGGGCAGGATCGTCATCGAATTCGCCACGGTCGACGACTTGGAGCGCATCGTTGCGCTGATCGAGAAGCAACCCGAGGCCGCCGAAGAATATCGACAAAGCGACATTCAGGGGGGAGTAGAGGAAGTCGCCGCCGGCTCTGCCGCTTCGGCTTGAGCCAGCTTGGCTCTGATGTTCTTGGTGGCGGAGCGCTCGGCGACGAAGGAGAGGAAGGGCACGGTGCCAGCGAGCGCAATCAGAATCATCCGCTTCCAACTCCACTTCGCCCGCAGGCCCAGGTCGACGACGGTGATCAGCAAGATCATGTAGAGGTAGCCGTGCGGGATCGCGGTCCAGGTCACCACCGTAGGGTTGCCGCCGAGATACTTCAGCGGCAGGCCGACGCACACCAAAATCACCAGCAGGGTGCCCACGACGTAAGCCATGATCCGATACCGGATCCACGCATTGCGCATGGGCTGAAGCCTATGTCGGCTCAACCGGGCGCTCCGGTGTGGTCTCAACCACCTCGGCCTCCGGAAGCCCGATATCGCGAGCAATTCGGAATGCCATAAAGAGGCTGAATGCGGCGAACAGCCACCACTGCGTCGCGTACGCTCCATTACGGAGACGGCCAGGCGCCTCGGGGAGCAGCAATGCGGACGCCGCCAGACCCTGACGTGCGGCATCAGCACCGGACAGGTTGACGTAGCCGCCGATAAGCGGCCCTGGCCACTCTTGCGCCAAAGCAGGCAGTCGTACGGACGCAATTTGACCGCTCGGCAAGTCGGTTCCCGGCAGATGTTCTTCAGTGGGCAGCAGTACGCCGACCTGTTCGACGAGGCCGCTGGGCGGCGCTGGAGCGTGCGCCTCAGAAACGACGCCACGGACCACCGCCACCACGCTGCCGTCTCCTTGCCGCAGTCCTGTCAGGACCCGGAACTGCCCGCCCTCCATGGGCACCAGCAACTGCAGCGCCGGATCATAGGTGCCTTGGAAGGTCACCGACCGCCCATAGCCGTCGTTCGCCGGGGCTCCGGCGCGGGCCACCGAACTGAGCGGAATCGGCGGAGCTGACGCCCGACGTTGCGCTGCCGCCTCACCCTGGTTGCTGTAGACCTCCAACTGCCAAAAGCCGAGGACCACCATTGGCGTCGCCACGGCAACGCCGAGGGCGATGACCAGGGCCTGCCAGAAACGTGTCATCGACTACATCTCAGTGCGCCGCCAACGAGATCGTTCTTGCGCGGCCGCCGCGGGCCGCGGCCGCGTGGACCAGGTCGGCACACATCTTCCCCAGGCTCCAGCCGGCGGTCTCGATCGCCAAGGGCACCGCCGACGTCTCGGTCATACCGGGCGACACGTTGACCTCGAGGAACACCGGCTCCCCGTCTGAGGTGAGGATGAGATCTGTTCGCGATAGGTCCCGCAAACCCAGCGCCGCATGCACCCGCAATGCCACATCAGCGCACCGGTTCGCCACATCCGGCTCGAGCTCAGCCGGGCACAGGAACCGCGTTGCGCCGGCGGTGTATCGGGCCGCGTAGTCGTAGACGCCAGACTCGGGACGGATCTCCACGGCGGGAAGAGCGATCGGACCGCGCCCCCGGTCCACCACTGCCACCGTCACCTCGGTTCCCTCGACGAACTCCTCGATCACTGCGACCGAGCCGTACGCGTACGCGCCGACCATGGCCGCCGGAAGTTCCGCGGCCCGCGTGACCTTGCTACATCCGAGCGCGGAGCCGCAGCGTGACGGCTTGACCATCATCGGGAACCCGAGCTGGTCACCGAGCGCCTTGACGAGGACTTGAGCGCCCAGCTCGCGGAACGTCTCGTGTGGCAATGCCACCTGGGTGGGCGTTCGAATGCCAGCGGCGCCGACGACGGTCGTCGCAATCGACTTGTCGAACGCCACCCGGCAGGCCGACCCGACCGACCCGACGAACGGCACGCCCAGCAGGTCGAACACCTCGCGCAGTGCGCCATCCTCACCAGCTTCTCCGTGCAGGACGGGGAAGACGACCGAGCCAGTAAACTCCGCGAGCCGAGCCAGCAAGGTGGAATCAACATCGGACTCCACGACCTCGATACCCCGAGAGCGCAGCGCCTGACTCACCCGGCGCCCGGAGCGCAGCGACACATCACGCTCATGGGACAGACCTCCCGAGAGCACGATCACCGTCTGCAGGTATCCGTTGTCGTCCACCCGTCTCCTTCCTTCATGATCAATATCGATCAAGATCAACTTCTGCTGAGCTCCATGATCATCAGGCCTGGTTCGGGCCTGGTGCCTCACGGGGTCCGAGTGCCAGGCGGCCACTCTCAGACTCAACGGCGGTACCGAAGATTTCGAGCATGCTCGCTTCGTACTCCAGCACCTCACCGAGCCGGCGGGTGCCTTCCATAATGCGCTCTGGCGTCGGGAAACAGTACGACAAGCGCATATGCCGGCTGCCTAGGCCATCGGCATAGAACGCTGTCCCGGGCACGTACGCTACCCGAGCGGTGACCGCGCGGGGCAACATCGCGTGCGAATCGATCCCCGGCGGCAGAGTCAGCCAGACAAAGAAGCCACCTTCCGGGTAGGTCCACGTCGTGCCGGCCGGCATGTGACTGGTCAGCCCGGCGATCATGGCATCGCGTCGCTCGCGGTACATCTCTCGGAAGATCTTGATCTGTCCACGCCAGTCGTGGTTCGCCAGATAGGCCGCGACGGCAAATTGTGAGAAGGCCGGCGGGCACAGGGTTGCCGCCTCCTGAGCGAGCACCAGCTTTTCACGTACCGCATGCGGCGCCAGCACCCAGCCGACCCGGAAGCCGGGCGCGAAGGTCTTGGAAAACGAACCAAGGTAGATCACCTGATCCTCGTTCAGCGACCGCAGGGCAGGGATGGGCTCGCCGTCGAAGCCGAGCAGCCCGTACGGGTTGTCCTCGAGCACCAGCAGGTCCGCCTGCCGGGCGAGGTGAAGTAGTTCCAGCCGCCGATCGAGCGATTGAGTGACGCCCGCGGGATTGTGGTAGTTCGGGATGGTGTAAAGGAACTTGACGGTACGCCCTGCCCGGCGCAGCGCCCTGAGCGCATCGGCGAGCGCGCTCGGATTCAGGCCTTGCCCATCCATCGCGACATGGACGACCTCGCATTGATAGGAGCGGAAGACACCGAGTGCGCCGACGTAACTGGGCGCCTCGCACAGCACCACATCGCCCGGATCGCAGAAGATGCGAGTGAGAAGATCGAGACCCTGTTGCGATCCGACGGAGACCATCACATCGTCCGGGTGGGCCGAAATGTTTTCTAGCCTCATCACCTCACAGATCGCTTCGCGAATGGCTGGCTCGCCCTGGCCTGAGCCGTACTGCATGGCACGCCGCCCGTCGTTGAGCACCAGCTCCTGGAGGACGGAACCAACCACATCCAGCGGAAGATCAGTGATGTTGGGCATGCCGCCCGCGAGTGAGACCACCTCGGGCCGGTTGGCCACGGCGAAGAGTGCCCGGATCGCCGAAGCGGTCATGCCGTGCGCGCGGGCGGCGTACCTATCGATGTAGTGATCGAGCCGGGTGTCTTGGCGCCGGAGCCGTTCCAGCACCGGTTCCTCTGGTTCACGTGGGGAAGTCTCACTCACAGAACTAGGGTGCCATTTGTTTGGAGCTGCTCGCGCAATCGCGCGTGGAATCCGCCTACCTTGTCGTCGCCCGCAGAGGAAAAGCGCCTCCGCTCGCTCCTCCTGAGCACGGCGGTGCGCGATTTTCCGACGCTCGCAGCCTGCGCCGCTACATCGGGTGCAATTCGCAGCTGGCGAGGTCGCCGCCTACGATAAATCCATGGCAAAGCCCAGCGGCATTCGCCCGATGCGGTGGTCAGTATGGCTTGCCGCCGGCATGCTGTTCGGTCTCGTCCTCGGTTTCGCGTTCGGATTAGCCAAGCCACGCGTCAGGAAGTAAGCACATGGGATCCCGTCGCCTGCGCCCAATGACCGCCGCCGACCTGCCTTCGCTGCCGGCATCTTGCGCACGGTGCATGTTTTGGGAATCGAGTCTCACCGACCTGGTGGCGCCGGCCGATCATGTCGATCGGGGCGAGATGAAGACCGAGTGGGCTGAGATCGTCACCCGGCACTGGGGCTACTGCGGAGTGATCGCATTTGCCGATGACGAGCCGATCGGTCACCTGACACTGGCTCCGGCGATCTACGTGCCGCGGTTGGGTGCGTTCGCAACTACGCCTGTCGGGCCGGACGCCGCCGTGGTGATGTCAGCGCATGTGGCACCCGAACTGCGCGGCAAGGGACTCGGCAAGCAACTCGTGCAATCGGCCGCTGGACTGGTGGTGCGGCGTGACATCCGGGCGCTGGAGGCGGTTGGTACCTACCATGACGGCCCATCGTGCATGTTGCCGACCGGCTGGTTGGAGTCAGTGGGCTTTCAGGTGGTACGTCCTCACCCGATCACTCCGCGGTTGCGGATGGATCTGCAGAACGCGGTGCGTTGGCGGCCCGGCCTGGGCGCTGCCTGGAACCGCCTCACCGATCTGGTGCGGCAGCCGCAATCCCCCGAGCCCGCCACGTACACACATCGGGAAGCCGGGTCCTAGGGAGTTGTCAGAACGTAGTTGAGGTATGACTCAACTACGTTCTGACAAGTCTGCGAGAGTTGGCGCATGCCCACGGTCAATCTCTCCCGGCTGAGCCAGCATCATTTCGAAGCTACGAACTCCCGCGGCGGCACGCTGTCGTTCGGCAAGAAGAAGGCTGGTGAATTCACCCCGGTCGAGCTGCTGCTTGTCGCCATTGCCGGGTGCACAGCGATGGACGTCGACGCCATCACGGTGAAGCGGTCCGAACCCCTCCGCTTCGAGGTGAGCTGCTCCGGCCACAGCACCAAGAGCGAGCACGGCAACCATGTCACCGACATAGTCGTCGACTTCGATGTCGAGTTCCCTGACAGCGACGGCGGGCGTGAGGCGCGTGGCGTGCTGGAAATAGCGATTCGTAAGTCTCATGATCGGCTCTGTACCGTCACGCGTACGGTCGAGCTGGAGACACCCGTCGACTCCCGGCTGCGCGGCGAGTCAGTGCTTCCGGCAGGTGTACGAGCCTGATGGCTGGCCCAGGGACTCAGGGCTCGACCGCGCCTCACCTGGCCAGACGTGACCTGGTGTACGTCGCACCGGAGCGGCTCGACGAATTCTTCGCAGCGGTCGTACACGGCTTCCACGACGACTATGTGGCGGCGAAATGGGAGCCCCATCGCAAGGTGTTCGAGCCGGAGCGCAGCTTCGGTTTCCAGGTCGACGGGCGCTGGATCTCCACCTGCGGTGCGTACAGCCGGAGGCTGACGGTTCCGGGTGGATCAGTGCCGGTCGCAGCCGTCACCGTTGTCACGGTGCAGCCTTCATATCGCCGGCGAGGCGTGCTCACCGAGATGATGAAGCACCAACTGCAGGACATCCACGATCGTCGCAAGGAGCCGGTTGCCCTGCTCTGGGCTTCCGAGTCGGCCATCTACGGCCGTTTCGGCTACGGCCACGCCAGCCCGCAGGTGCGGTTATCAGGCAAGACGAAGACGACTGCATTCCGCCCCGATGTCGATCTTGGTTCCGGTTCCGTCGGTGAGGTGGAGCGCGAGCAGGCGATTCCCATCATCAAGCGTCTCCATCAGGACCTGTTGCCGCGGCGCGTGGGCGCGCTAAATCGAAACGACGACTGGTGGGTCGTCAGGTGGCACGATCCCGAACAGTGGCGGCATGGCGCGTCGGCGTACCGCTTTGCGCTGCATTACGACCACAGCGGCCGGCCGGACGGCTACGTGGCGTTTCGAGTCAAGAACGATTGGTCAGAGTCGGGCGCAGAGGTAAGCGTTGAGGAAGTTGATGCAGACAGTGCGGAAGCCCGCGCTGCATTGTGGCGGTTCGTTCTTGATCTTGACTTGGTGCGCAGGTTCGTCAGGCAGGGTGCGCCCGGGGATGAGTCGGTGCGCTACGTCGTCGCCGATCTTCGATCTGTGAAGGCCGAGAACCAGGACGGGACGTACGCCCGCCTGGTGGATGTACCGCGCGCTCTGGAGGCGCGTCGGTACCTCGCTGATCTTGATGTGACTATCCGAGTCGAGGACCCGCTGCTCAGCTACAACACCGGCACCATCCGGCTGGAGGCCGGCCGTGATGGCGCCTCGGTGACCCGCGTGACCCGCGGCCGGAGAAGGCCTGATCTTGCGATGAACATACAGGACCTCAGTGCGATCTACCTCGGCGGAACCCCACTCGCTGCGCTTGCCCGGGCCGGCCTGGTCGCCGAGCGAACGAAAGGTGCCGCGGCAGCCACGGGTGCCGCGTTCGGCTGGTCCCAGCCACCGTTCTGCCCGGATTTCTTCTGAGTTTTGGCACTGCTCGCGCAATCGCGCGTGACCCACCTACTTCGTCCTCGTTCGCAGAGGAAGAACGGCTCCGCTCACTTTTCGTTTGCTTTGCTCGCTCCGCTCGCTGAAGGCTGGCGCCTGGCTCAGCCCGGCGGCGCGCGCGATTTCCCGACGCTCCTAGCGCGGTCTCGTGTGACCCTTCAATCAGCAGCCTGGAACAGAAAGCGCGTGGCGTCGACGTACAGCGTGGTCCAGGCCAGGACCTTGACCGGCTGCAGCCGCCACACCCCAGCCAGATACGACGCAGCCGACTGTGGATAGCCGTACTTGGCGGTGGCCGCAGCGGCGAGCCGCTGGGCATCCGGCTTCGAGGGCGTCCTCCACTCGGCGGTACCTTCGACGATGACCGCCGATTCTCCATCCTCCAGGTGCAGTGTCGCGCGGCCATCCCGTTGCAGATTCCGGATGTGCACGGTCCCCGAGTCGCCTCCGAAGTAGCAGCCGCCGTCGAACCAGAGACCATCCACCGGCACCACGTGTGGAGAACCGTCGCGGCGTACTGTGGCAAGCCAGTAACGCAGTGAGTCGACTAGCCGCTGTTCGACCACTGTCCAGTCGAGGAGCCGGTTGGGGGATCCGTAGCTGCTGGGCAGCGTCAGTTGCTCAGCAATGGGCGGCATCGCAATCGCCCTTTCATTGTGCGCTGCTCGCGCATCGCGCTTGGAATCCGCCTACTTGATCGTCGCTCGTGGAGGTAAGAACGCCTCCACTCACTCCCTCACGGCGGCGCGCGATTGCCGACGCTCGCAGCGCGGATTACAGGTATTCCTCGATCGCGCCGAGCAGCACCGACTTCGACTTCGCGCCCTTGAACGCCTTCACCAGTTCGCCGCCGACGTAAACCTGAATTGTCGGCAGGCCGAGAACGTAGTTGTTGGCCGGCGTCACCGGATTGGTATTGGTGTCCATCTTGACGAACCGGATCTTGTCACCGTGCGCGTTCGCCAGCTCCTCTATGATCGGCGACACCTGCTTGCACGGCCCACACCAATCTGCCCAGAAGTCCACCACGACTGGCTTCTCGGACTTCAAGACGACATCAGCGAAGGTGGCGTCGGTCACATCACTTACTGCGCCCATCGAAACTCCTCTCTGCGCCCTTTCACTGTGCCGGCGCCCGCTGACACTAACCGAAATCAACTCGCCGCACCGGTAAGCAGCGCTTCCTCGGAGGCCATGGTGGTCGGGTGGTCGCCGTGGTGCAGCGCCGTCAAGTAACGCTCAGCGTCGAGAGCGGCCGCGCAACCGGTGCCGGCGGCCGTGACTGCTTGCCGGTACGTACGGTCCACGAGATCCCCGGAGGCGAATACGCCGGGCAGGTTCGTTTTGGTCGACCTGCCGTCGGTGATCACATAGCCGTCGGGATCCAAGTCGACCTGACCCCTCACGAGTTCCGATCGGGGATCGTGACCGATGGCGATGAACAGCCCGGAAACCGGCAGCTCACGTTCGGCACCGGTGATGGTGTCCTGCAAGGTGATCGATGTCAGGGTCTTGTCACCGTGGATCTCAGAGACCAGGGAGTTCCAAGCGAACGTGATCTTGGGGTTCTTGAACGCACGGGCGGCCATGATCTTGCTGGCCCGCAGCTCGTCACGCCGGTGCACGATAGTGACGGATTTGGCGAATCGTGTCAGGAAGGTAGCCTCCTCAACAGCCGAGTCGCCGCCGCCGACGACAGCGATGTCCTTGTCACGGAAGAAAAAGCCGTCGCACGTGGCACACCAGGAGACACCGTGTCCCGCCAGCCGGTCCTCCCCCTCGATGCCGAGCTTGCGGTATCCAGACCCCATGGCCAAGATCACCGTACGCGCGGAGAAGGTGTTGCCGTAGCCGTCTTTGACGACCTTGATGTCACCAGTCAGGTCCATCTCTACGACATCCTCGGTGATCATCTCAGCACCGAATCGCTCAGCCTGAGCACGCATGTTGTCCATCAGCTCGGGGCCCATGATGGCATCGCGGAAGCCGGGAAAGTTCTCCACCTCGGTGGTGGTCATCAAGGCGCCGCCTGCGGCAATCTCGCTCTCGAACACGAGTGGTTTGAGGTCGGCCCGGGCGGCGTAGACGGCGGCGGTGTACCCCGCCGGCCCACTGCCGACGATGATGACCTCCTGTACGGATTCGCTGCTCATATTGCCCTTCGTCAATGTGCTGGTGGTGGGCTGTAACCCTATCCGCGAAACGGCCACGGCCTGCTCCCTATTCCGGACTCAGGCCGCCGCTGGCGGATCCGGCGTTCCGGCCTCGGCACCGATCATGGGATCAGTCCTCGGGTCTTCAGCTGGTCCGCGGTTCTGCGCGAGCGCTTGTCAAGCTGTGCCTGAGGTGCTCGACCCAATATCCAGGTGAAGAGGGCCGAATGGCCGCCGCGGAGCAGCGCAACCGGTGCGACGACACGGGTGGTTCGTCCGTCCGGGTCTCGTACGGTGAGCCGATAGCACGGCCCGTGCGGAGTGAGGAACTCTGCGACCGCAACCAAGTCAGCCGCCTCGACCGTGTGGAACTCACGAAAGCGCCGGACCGTCAGCCGCGACCCGTCCACCAGAAGATAGGCCCTTGTCCGCAGGTAGATCAGCCCAACAATGAGCGCCCAGAGCGCCACCACGACGACGAGCGCAGACAGCCAGCCGGTCGCGCGAGCGCGGGCCAGCACACCTACGCAGATCGCCGCGGCAACGCTGGCGAAGAATGCTGGAGTCCGCCAGTTGTAGGAGAGTTCGAGCGGGTGTGCCATAACAAACTCCCCTCCAATTCTTGATTCTCCACGGGTCCTTGATCAACGTCGTGCCCATCCTGCTCCATCGCTCAACGTCGACAGCGCCAGGTGGTTCGCAACGGTCTGATTACGTTTCGACCACTTCGTCGCTCGAATTAATCAGATTAGTTACAGCCAGGACACGGTCGGCGTTGACCGTCTCGACGCCTCGCAGCGCCACGCTACATTTCTTGCCCCGTCTGTCTGGATCCACCGGCACAGGAGAGTCATGAGGAATGTCGTGCGTGCTCTGAAGGCGTTGATCGCCGTTGCTGCCTTGATCCTGGTAGCGCCTGCCGCGCAAGCTGACGTCCTGGACGCGATCGTCGTCGCCCACCGCGCCGGGGCGACGACCAAATACGGCGAAGGCACGATGGCCTCCTACAAATACTCGGTGGCGAACAACGCCGACGTCCTCGATGGCGATATCCACTGGACGAAGGACAGCCCTAACGATTCAGACACTCTCGGCTCCATCCTCGTCATCCATGACTCCACCCTCGATCGGATCACCAACTGCTCGGGCAAAGTCTCCTCCTGGCTCTGGACGTCAATCCGTGACAAGTGCCGCACCGACGTCGGCAAGCAGCCGCTCATCCGCCTCAAAACCCTGATCGCATACGGAGACTCGGTCGGGAAGCAGGTCGCCATCGGGCTCAAGAACGCGACGATCACCGACGCGCAAGCCAGGCAATTATGGAGGACGATCAAGTACTCCAACGTCCAGTTGGAAGCGCCGGCCTCCAGGCTGTCAGGCGCTCTGAACAAGGTCAAGAAGCTGGACGCCGCCGACCCCAACCACAAGATCCACTATGCGCTGGTGTCGACAGGTGCCGACGGGTGGCCGTCGGTCTCCAAGGTGAAGAGTGTCGGCACCTATTTCCACGCCGGGCTATCGATTTCCTCGAGTCAAATGAGGACCTACAAGAATGCCGGCATCAAGGTGTTTCTGTTCACCGGCAAGGACGTGGACGACTACGAAAGGATGGCCGCACTTAACCCCTACGGTGTGGTCGTCGATGACGTGGCGAAGTTCCAGGCTTGGCGCGACACGCAGACATAGCGTGATGAGCTGGCTCTGCCGGTTTGTGACAAGAGCCTCGACCGTGAGTCGGTCGGGGCTCTTTTGTTTACGTGGAGTCTCACCCTCGGTTACTGCATGACCTCGACCTCATAAATGCCTCCGCGGTAGCCGTTTCCCTCCTTCGGCAGTGAGGTCAGATACACCAGGACATAGCGGGTGGTGACATCTTGCTCCGCTGTCAGCGTCGCCGATTCACCGGCACTCGATTCCGCGGCCACCGTCCGCCAACGTTTGTCGGAGCTCATCGGCGGCCTCGGTGTCTGAGCGGGATCGGTCTCGGGGACACGAAATTCGACAGCCGTGCCAGCGCCACTCAGCCTGAGCTTGACAGAGTGCACCGGTTGCGGAGCATCGAGGTCAAGCACTAGGCCGACGCCACGCTTCAGATTGCCCAGTTTCGGGTTGCCGAAGTATTGAACCGTACGCCAGCGCGTTGCCGGGTCGCCATCGTAGGCACGACTCACCTCGTCAGGGTTCTCAGTTTTGTCTTCGCCCTGCGGGTCGAAGTCCCGCGCATTGGCGATGGTCAGCTTCTTAGGTTCGGTCGGTGCGCCGTTGGACGTGGTGCCTGTTTGTTCGCTCGAAGCCTTCGGCTCGGGCAATCCGGAAAGTCGCCGATCCAAGATGATCGCGGAGATGATTCCCGCCGCGATCAGCAGGACTGCGAGCACCAGCAGCAAGCCGATCCAGCGCCGCCGCCGCTGCTGGGTTGCTGGCGGTGGCACCGAGGATCTGGTCCGCGGGGGGCGGTTGGGCTTTGCCGGTCCTTGCGGAGGCCTGCCAGCTGATACCCGTGTGTGTTGAGTTGTTGGTGTGGCGCTTACCGCAGGAACCGTCCGGGTTCGGATGGCCTCTTGTCGCGTCGTCGTCTGATCGAGGAGCGAAGAGACGGGCTGGGCGCTTACGGCGGGATCGGGCGCAGGGGAGCGTCCGCCGACGGTGGGGATCGGCTGATGCAGCCGCCGCTCCAGGTCCGGCGCGGCATCGGCGTTGCCCAGCACCTTGGTCAGCGCCGTCACCATGGCTCCGGCGGTGGTGATCGCAGGCGCGTGATGTCGGGGCGGATCACCAAGAATCTGATCACACACGTTGTCGAGTGCCGGTGATACGCCGGCGCGCACCTGCCGCGGCGTCATCCAGCGCCGCCCCACCGTCGGCGCATTGGGCAGGCCGAACGCCGGGCCACCGGGCCAGCGGCATACCAGCGAGGCATAGAGCAGCCGACCTAGGTCGGTGACGTCAACCAGCTCCGGGGTGTCGGCACCCTGCACCACCTCACTCGCGACGGGGCGAAGAGCAGCCTCGATCAGCAAACCGACGATCTTGACGTTTCCAGTCGGAGTGATGATCACCGTGTCCGGGCTGATGCGGCGGTGATAAAGACCGAGACTGTGTACGCCGGCGAGCGCGTCGGCAACCTCGCGGGTGATCCACGCGGCCTCGAGGCCCGACAACGGGCCGTGGCTCAAGATCATCTCAAGGGACTGGCCGGTCGCATACTCACACACGATGTAGGAGCCCACTGCCGGATCGCTGCTGTGCACAGCATCGAGCACTCGAAGGAATCGAGAATCTGTGGCCACCGATGCCTTGCGGGCGGCTGTCAGCAGGTCATCGGCGCCGGGGTCACCCGGTGCCAGCAGATGCACCAGCACCGATCGGGACAGCACTTGATCGAACGCTCGCCAGGTGACGGTCGGCTCGGACTCCCCGATCAGCTCCTCAAGGCGATAACGCGAAGCGAGCACGGTCCCTGCAGGAAGGGTCGCAGCCTGTGAGCCTTCTCCGCCTTCTCCGCCTTCCTCGACACCCTGAGCGGCGACCACCTGAACCATGGATCTTGTGCTCTCCTCACCAGCTCCTTCGATGCTAGGAGACGGCGGCCGAATCAGTGTGGGCGAATCGCCGGAGGACCTGAAGTCGGCATATCGATCACCGCTCGCCTCGATCACGGTTTCCTCACGCACCTCCAATGTCCCGGTTTTGGAATCGTCGCCCCGCCGCAACAGGGTCGTCACGATCTGGCTGACCTCATGGATCCGTATCAATCGAGCCATCAGCAAGAACAAGCCGACCCCCACCACACCGGCAACCACCAATCCGATTGCCAGCGCCAGCTGGGAGCCAGACCGACTCGCGAACGCCCACGAGATCACCCATGCTGCGATCGCTGCCGGAGTTACCGCCAATATCAACCGTACGCAATGCCTCACCAGTGCTTCGGCGTCAAGATCAGGAAGCTTGCGACGCAGCCTCGAGAAGGAGATTGGCAGGCCGATCAGGTACGCCGCCGAATAGGAGAGGGCCAGACCAGTTGCCACCAGCGCTGGATTGTCGAGCAGCAGGACAACGGCAACGCCCAGGACGACGTTGGCGCCCGCGATCAGGCACTGCAGGAAGAAGGTGGTGCGCGTGTCCTCCAGTGCGTAGAAGGCGCGCAGGCAGACGTACTGCACGGTGAATGGCACCAGGCCGATGGCCAGAGCCATCAAAGCCCCGCCGACGAAGGCGGCGTCCTTTGCGCCCTGGCCGAACCCGAAGACGAGATGGGCCAGTGGCAGCCCTAATACCAGGAAGGCGACCGCCGCGGGCAATAGCGCGGTCATCGCGAGCCGCAGGGTCCGCATCGTTTCCGCGGCGACGGCCGGCCGGTCGCCGGCAGCGGCGAGCCGGGAGGCCGCGGGCAGCATGGCCGTGGCCAACGAGACCGTGATCAAGGAGTGCGGCAGGATCCACACCGCGTACGCGTTGGAATAGGCGGTGAGTCCAGCACCCTTGCCACCAACAGTGGCGCCGCTGGCGAGCCTGGTCACGATCACCAGCGCGGCTTGGGTCACCAGGACGAAGCCAAGAGTCCACTTGGCAAGCCGGAAGGTCTTGCCTAGCCCGGTGTTCTTGAAGTCGATGCGTGGCCGGAAGTGGTAGCCGCTGGCCCGCAGGAATGGGATCAGTACAGCGGCCTGTGCGACGATGCCGAGCGTGGAGCCTAAGCCGAGCAGCAACTCCTGACCTGTCGTGAACGGCGCTCCGGTGGCAGTCCGCTCGAAAACGATCAAGTACAAGAGCAGCACCATGATCGATACCACGTTGTTGGCGATCGGCGCCCACATCATCGGCCCGAACCTGTCACGTGCATTGAGCACCTGCCCGGCCATCACATGCACGCCGTAGAAGAAGACCTGGGGCATGCAATAGTAGGCGAGCATGATCATCGACTGGTATTGCGCGTCAAGTTGCGGGGATTTCCAGCCGGAAGCCGAATAGAGCCCGATGATCGCCGGCACGGCGATCGTCAGCAGCACCGTGATCAAGCCGAGCCCGATCAATCCGGCGGTCATGATTCGGTTGGTGTACGCCTCACCGCGGTCGCGGTCACTCCGAATGGCGCGCACGATCTGGGGCACCAGCACGGTGTTCAATACGCCACCGGCCAGCAAGATGTACATGCTGTTCGGCACGGTGGTGGCGATCGTGAACATCTCCGCCTGCCGGGTGCCGTTGCCGAACAGGTAGACGAACAACATGAGCCGAAAGAACCCCAGCACCCGGGAGGTTGCCGTCCCCGCCGCCATCAGCGCGCTTGCGGAAACCAACCGCCGAGTGCGGCGGCGCTCCTCCGTCGTCGGCTCGTCAGTGCCGGACTCGGGTGGGCTCACGTTGGGTGTCGAGGTTTCAGACATCAAGTCTCTCTGCCGGCGCGGAGCTCAGCGCGGGAAGTTGGTCTGGAGCTGCGCCACCACCTGCCGATGGCTCGGGCGGTTCACCGCTGGATGTCTTGGTCCGTTCCTTGGCGACCTGGCGAATGCGCAGGAAGGTGCTGCCCACGAGGACGATGCCGGCGGCAATGGCGATCGCCCAACCCGTTGTGCCGTTCTGGGTCACCTGCACCTCAATGTCGAACGGCCGCCCGACCGGCCGACCAGACACCGTCATCAATTGAGCGGTTACGGGCACCACGCCGTTGGCCTTTGCGGTGACCTCGGCGTTGCCGGTGAAGCTGTCCTGTGCCCTGATCTGCGGAGCCTTGATCGTTTTGATGGTGAGCCGCTGGCGGTTCTCAGACTTGAACACCAGGTTCACCTTGACGGCCCTGGCGTCCGGTTGGGCTTCATCGGCTTCCAGGGTGTTCCTGATCGTAATAGGGAACTCGACGCCTTGCCGGGCGACGGTTTGGACGCGGGCGCTGCTCCGGATCTGGATTTTGTCTAGCAAGATCTCATCGAGTGCGGCCTGCTGCGGACCGAGGAAAGCCCGGCGCGCACCGTCATGCTTGCGCCACTTGGCGCTGGCGGCCCGGGCGACCGCGGCACTGCCTTCGGCTCGCGCGTTTGTCGGGTCGACGAGCATGTCGGCGTACGTGTCGTTGCTCACGTCGAATTTCCTGAGACTGCTGAGCTGACCCGCGGTCAGCTGACTTGCCTCTGCCCCCGAGCTGTAGTGGAACTTCTGCGACCAGGGTGCAGGTTTGGTTTTGAGTAGCTCGCCTAAGGTGCGTTGCTTCAACCAAGGCGCCTTGAGCTCTGGAGCACCATCCGCAGCCTGTGCGGCCGCGCTGATCAGCCGAACCTGTCCGTGCGCCAGACCGTCTCGCGCGGCTGTTGCCTCGACCCAGCTTTCGGCGAGCATTCGCTGTCGAATATGGATTGCGGTGTCGCGGGGATCCGGACCTGGCCCGCCGCGCTGGGCGGCCTTGGTGAATCTGACGATCGGCACCTGATCGGGCCCCGCGAGCAGCGGCGTTGGGCCCCTGGCCGAGGTGTCAGCGAGCACGATGGCATCCGGTTGCAGCGCGGCGGCCGCCTTCGCAGTGGCCGCGTCCGCAGTGCCCCCAGCTGGAAGCACGAGAAGTGGCAGTGATCTGGTCGATTCCACGAGCTTGTTTGCGTTTGCAGCATCGCTGAGCACACTCTCCTGGCCGTCGTGGGCGAGCGCGGCGATGTCAGGTGAGCCGTACAGCAGCCGATAGCCGTCGTGCGAGGACTGAAGTCTGTCGAAGCCCTCAAGCCAGCGAGTGGCATCGGCTTGACCGGTGCCCGCAGACGTCGTGCCCTCGGAATCCAGCACCCGATAGCCGCCCGCCATGGTCTGGAGTTCCTCGATAAGGGCGGGGTCCACGGCGAAGCTCGTGGTGGGGGTTTCTGCCGCCTTGAGCAGCGCCGCCAACCGTCCGTTCTGGCCTACCTCAGCGGCTAGATGATCATCAGACAGCACGCCCTTCCGTACCAACGAAGGGCGGGTGTTCAGGATTGCGAGCGAGGTCATGGTCAGGGAGTTCTTGGGCTTCGCTGCCAGCACGGGCACGAATGTCCGGGCGCGACCGATGGCCACGTTGTTGCCCCGCTGCAAGACGTGGACGCCCATCAGATACACACCATCGGTTGGAGAGAGCTCCAGATCGGAAATCTTGACTTTCAGCCTGAAGTCGACCGAAGCGTTGGGTGCGAGGAACGGCTCGGCGGCGGTGAAGAGATCCTGGAAGGCGCCGGTGTATCGAGCCCCGAGTGGGTCGTTGGACTCAGATGTCAGCGCCTGCTCCAACCCCGCGCGGCCGATGATGGGCGCTTGGTTTCGCCAAAAAAGGGCCTCCAACCGGTAGAGCCGCTGCTTAGTGATGTTCGTAACCCGGCCGGTGACGGTGATCTCGCCATCTCGGGTGGGCAGCTCCGGCTCCATGGACGTCAGGGTGATGGCGACGGAGGCGACGGGCTCGGCGGCCGCAGCCGGAGACGGCAGCAGCAGGAGGCAGAGCCCCGAGACCGCGACCGCTAGCAGTGCGCGGGCTGTACGCACCACGCACCACCTCCTCACCTAGTCATGGTAATTCCGTGCTCGGGCGTGGGCGGACGTCCGCGGATTCCAAACGCGTTTCAAAAACCCCTGACGTTAGAATCGCTCAGCGTGTCTACCTTCCAGCTGAGCTCAGTGCAGTCCGCGGCAGTGGCCGAGCTGCTGAGGATCGCGCCGGTCGCTGACCGGCTGGGTGAGCTATTCAGCAAGGCCGGACACGAGCTGTATCTGGTCGGCGGCAGCGTACGCGATGCCCTGCTGGGCAGGCTTGGACACGATCTTGACTTTGCGACTTCGGCGCGTCCCGACGCGGTTGAAAAGCTGCTTCGGAAGTTCTCTCCAGCCGTGTGGACCATCGGCAAGGAGTACGGCACCATCGGCTGCAAGGTGGATGTCGGCGGCGCCAGCTGGATCATTGAGGTCACCACGTACCGCTCTGATGTTTACGCCGGGCACAGCCGGAAGCCCCAGGTCGCATTCGGCGACACGCTGGACGCTGATCTGCTGCGCCGCGACTTCACGATTAACGCCATGGCGGTGTCGATTCCCGACAAGAGGTTCGTCGACCCGTACGGAGGTTTGAACGATCTTGCACGTCGGGTGATCCGGACCCCCGCGACGCCGGAGAGCTCCTTTAGTGATGATCCGCTGAGGATGATGCGCGCGGCACGCTTCGCTGCCCAGCTAGGGTTCCGGCCGGCTCCTGAGGTAGTTGCCGCAATGACGGATATGGCAGATCGCATCTCGATCATCTCTGCCGAGCGGATTCGCGACGAGCTGGGCAAACTGTTGCTGACCGACCGGCCGCGGCCTGGCCTCGACCTGCTGGTGTCGACGGGACTGGCGGCGAGAGTGCTGCCTGAGCTGCCCGCCCTGCGGCTGGAACGGGATGAGCATCACCGGCACAAGGATGTCTACCAGCACAGTCTTACTGTGCTGGAGCAGGCGATCGAGCTGGAGGATCGGCTGCCGCAGCAGCCGGATCTGATCATCCGGCTGGCGGCGCTGCTGCACGACATCGGCAAACCCGCAACCCGGCGGTTCGACCCGGGCGGGAAGGTGTCGTTTCACCATCATGACGTTGTCGGCGCCAAGCTCGTCCGGAAGCGGATGTCGGCGCTGCGATTCAGCGGGGAGGAGATCAAGGCCGTCTCCGATCTGGTCGCATTGCATCTGCGCTTCCACGGCTACAGCGGCGGTGAGGGTCACGATGGAGTCTGGACCGACTCCGCGGTGCGTCGCTATGTCCGTGATGCCGGGGACCAGTTGGCCAGGCTCCATGTGTTGACCCGGGCGGATTGCACGACCCGTGACACCGCCAAAGCCGAACGGCTGCGGACGGCGTACGACGACTTGGAGCAACGGATCGCCAAGCTGACAGAGCAGGAGGAGCTGAAGTCGATCCGGCCCGATCTCAATGGAGGCCAGATCATGGAGATCCTCGGCATCCCCGAGGGCCGCGACGTCGGCCGCGCTTACGCCTATCTGCTGGAGCGGCGGATGGATGAGGGTCCGCTGGGAGAGGAACGCGCCCGCGAGGAGCTGCTCGCCTGGTGGGCCAATCAGCACTCGTGAGCTGAGAACGAATGGAGTAGAGCGAGATGGATGCCGTCCGTCCCCTGCTGAGCTCCAAGCCGCGACTGAGCTGTCGGGTGCGACCTGATCCATGCCTGGCACATGTGGAACGCACATCTCGACGCCGGGCGGTGCGCGGTGGCCAGTGCAGGCGCCTTCCGCCGTCGCCGCCTATGAGCCAGGGTGCCGCGCGTTGCGCGTTTGATCGGCCGATATCTGGACCTGCCACCGCGAAACTTCACTCCAGATGCAGCCCCGTCGCGGCGCTCACGCCTGACTGGAAGATCGTCAGCTCGGCTGGAGTGAAGTTTCGCGGGATTCGCGCCGTACGTCCCGCGTCATCAAGGGTCGGCGCGCTGCGTCAGCTCTAGGTGCGAGACCTCGAGCCGTGATCGCAGCAGTTACTGGTCAGCCGGATTACGTTCCGACACATCTCCACGTGCGGCGACCGACGAATCGACAGGCGAGGGAAGAGTCTGCGCAAACAGGTAGTGCATGACAGCGAGCGCTGAAGCGCCGGTGACGCCCTCTCGCGATGTCAGTTTGGCTGTGCCCGGGCATGGCAGACTATTCATCCGTGGTCGCCGTCAGCGTGCCCAGACATGCGTAGGACAGAGAAGACGACTTAGGTGAAGGTACGAGAGATCAGAAGCCATGGGCATCGAGAAGGCAGTGTCGCCGTGACCGCGACCAGCCGTCCGCGACATGCGGAATTTGAGCCCGTCTATCACCACTATGGACCCCACCGGGCCGGCTTGCCTCCGCTGATTCCCTACTTCCGCGAGGTGTGGCGGCGGCGAGGCTTCGCAGCCGAGATGAGCAGGGCCACCATGCGGGG
>DASUYM010000229.1:0-4838 GCA_036377435.1 Propionibacteriaceae bacterium | reverse complement strand
CGATTGGCTTGAAGTCGAGAACATTGACCTTGAGACCGGCGAGTTGCTTGGCACCCAACTGCAACGCATCGACGGGAATGGTGAGTCGGTCGGCGAACCCGTCGATGCAGCGTCGCAGATGCTTCCAGGTCGAACACCAGGGCGTGTGAGGCGTCCCCGAAAATGGCGGATAGGAATAGTCGTGCCACTCGCCAGCCTGCTTGGCGACGGTAAGGCGCCTGGTGAGCTGGCCGAACGGTCGGGCTTCGTACCAGGCGAAATCTTGCGAGAACAGATAGCCGAAGCCCTCGATCCGAACAGCCGCGATGAGGTGCTGTTCACTCGGCTGCTCACCGACAATGGCGGTCGGCTGCTCGACACAACCGAACTCGGCCGCTACCCCTCAGCTCGGCTTGCCCAAGCGATCATGATTCGCGCCGGCACCTGCCGATTTCCTACTTGCACCGTGCCCGCTGACCGCTGTGACCTTGATCATCATGAACCAGCTCCGCGTGGCGCGACGTCCGCGTCGAACCTCGATCCATTCTGCCGACGGCACCATCGCGGCAAGACGTTCGCATGGCATGCCGCACTTCGGGACCTTGACGGTGTCGACTGGACCCTGCCGAGCGCCGAACGCTACCGATGCGTCGACGAACCTCTACCGACGGGACTCGCGCCCTGAGCTCCGACGCCTCTTAGACGTTCTGCGGGAAGCCCAGATTCAGACCGCCGTGGCTCGGATCCAGCCAGCGTGTGGTGATCACCTTGCCGCGGGTAAAGAAGTGGAAGCCCTCGACGCCGTGCGCGTGAGTGTCACCGAACAGCGAGTTCTTCCAGCCGCCGAAGGAGTAGTACGCCATGGGCACCGGCACAGGCACGTTGATGCCGATCATGCCGACCTTGACCTCATTCTGGAACTGCCGAGCGGCGCCACCGTCGTTGGTGAAGATCGCCGTGCCGTTGCCGTACGGGTTGTCGTTGATCAGCTTCACGCCTTCTTCGTAACTATCGACCCGGACTACCGACAGCACCGGCCCGAAGATCTCATCTTGGTAGATGCTCATGTCGGTCGTTACATGATCGAAGAGCGTCGGTCCGACGAAGAATCCGTTGCCATCGGCGTCGACCTCTGGGTTGCGCCCGTCCACCACCAAAGTTGCACCAGCTGCTTCGCCAGCGTCGATGTAACCAGATATTCGCTGCTGGGCCTGTGCTGTGACTATCGGGCCCATGTCACAGCCTCTGGTGCCGTCACCGGTCCGAAGGGTCACGGTGCGTTCCTTGATCTTGGCTACGAGCTCATCGCCGATGTCGCCGACCGCCAGCAACACAGATATAGCCATGCACCGCTCGCCCGCCGAACCGAAGCCGGCGTTCACCGCCTGGTCCGCAGCAAGATCGAGATCGGCGTCCGGCAGTACCAGCGCGTGATTCTTGGCGCCGCCCAGCGCTTGCACGCGCTTGCCGTGGGTTGTCCCGGTCTCGTAGATGTACTTGGCGATCGGGGTAGATCCCACAAAGGAGATCGCCTCGACATCGGGGTGTGTTAGCAGCCCATCGACAGCCACCTTGTCGCCATTCAGGACGTTGAAGACACCGTCGGGAAGTCCGGCTTCCTTCCACAATTCGGCCATCCAGAGCGCGGCCGTCGGCACCTTCTCACTCGGCTTTAGCACAACGCTGTTCCCTGCGGCGATCGCGATCGGATAGAACCACATGGGTACCATCGCGGGGAAGTTGAACGGAGAAATGATGCCAACGACTCCTAGCGGCTGGCGCATGGAGTGCACATCGACCTTGGTCGAGGCGTTCTGAGTGAAGCCGCCCTTGATCAAATGGGGTAGACCGCAAGCGAACTCAACGACCTCCTGGCCACGTGTGACCTCGCCGAGCGCGTCCGAGAGTACCTTGCCGTGCTCAGACGTGATGATCGCGGCTAGCTCCTTCTTCTCCGCATTCAACAGTTCGCGAAAACGGAAGAGAACCTGGGTGCGCCTGGTCAGGGACAAGTCTCGCCAGCTTGGGAACGCGGCCTTAGCCGCGGCGACGACTTCATTGACGTCGTCCTCAGACGCGAGCGCAAGCTGCGCCGTTACCTCGCCGGTGGCGGGGTTGGTGACGTCGGAGAAGCGTCCGCTGTTGCCCTCGAAGATCTCGCCGGACTTCCAGTGGTGGAGCGTCGTTGCCATTTCTGTAGTTTCCTATCTGATGATGCTGCTGGAATGCTGCTAGATGATCATGATCAGTTCGTGATCTTGTCTGACCGGACTTTCAGGGCTGCGTCATTCCCGAAGTGTTTGCCTACTAGTGCGAGTGCCTTGTCACGCTGGCGCTCCGATACGCCGCGCGCATCCTCCTCCCAACCGAAGACACAGCTGCTGATCACTCCGTCGAACCCGACGGCAGCAAGCGCAGCAAAGACCGCGTCGTAGTCGACCTCGCCCATCCCCATCTCCATGTGTTGGTGCACCCGGGCCGGGTTGCCGGGCGGGTTGGAGATGTAGCGCGCACCGCCGGAGGTCAGATGGTTCCAGGCATCAGCCAGATGGACGTAACGCACCTTCTCCCCGGCCGCCTCGATAATGGTTCCCGGGTCGTGGCTTTGGTGGAATGCGTGGGGTGTGCAGTACAGAAAACCGAGCCAGTCCTGGTTGAGGCCGCGAATCATGTCCACCGCCTCCAGGCCGTCCTCGATGAAGTCATCCGGGTGCGGCTCAAAGATCAGCTGCAAACCCTCGCGCTCGAAAATCGGCAATAGCTCGTCCATCGACTTCAAGAAGTGAGCCTCGGATACATGTGGAGCCTCTGGCCTACCGCCGAACTCGGAGTTGATCACCTCGACTCCAAGGTCGACGGTAATCTGGATGACTCGCTTCCAGGCGCGTACCGCGGCCTGTCGCAGGTCCTCATCGGCCCCTGCTGCTCGCGCATCGCGCGCCTGGCCTGACCAAGGCAGCACGGGGAGCACTGATGCAATGCCAATCCCGGCGTCACTGGCGAGCTTCTTCAGTCTCTTGACCCCGGCGTCGTCGATTCGCGGGTACTTGAGGAACGGAACGAAGTCTGGCTTGGGCGACAGCTCCATCCAGTCGTAGCCAAGGCTGGCCACAATGTCGGGCAGCTCATAGACCGAGCTGCTCGAGAAGAACATCTGAGGATCAAGGGCGAGTTTCACGGCCACGCCCCTTCCAGATCCGGCGCCTGTATCCCGGCGTGCGGTTCCTCGGCCTCGATGGCTGCCACCAACTTGCCGCCGGCGAGGTGGACATGGAACTTCACCCCACTCCGCAGCGCTTGAACGCCGGCCTCACAGACCGCAACGGACGCATAGCCATCCCAGGCGCTTGGGCCGTCGATCGTTCCTGCCTTGGCCGCATCCACCCAGCGTTGCAGCTCGATGTCGTACGCCAGTCCGAAACGTTCCACGAAGCTCGGTGTGATCGCCCCGCCCCACTGGCCTCCAATGGACTTGACCTGCAGGTTCTGGTCCAGGCCGATGAGAGCGCTGCCCTTCTCGCCGACGACCTCTGTACGTACCTCGTACGCCACGCCAGTCCTGACGAAGATTTCGTCGGTGACGATCGCGCCAGACTCGGTCTCGAAGATCACCAGCATCGGGTCGTGGGTGCCGTGCGGTGCGCTACTGGTGGCAGCGCCCTTGATCACCTCGACGCTGGTGATCTCCTGACCCAGCAAGAACCGGACCGCGTCGACCTCGTGCACCACGGAGTCCCTGATCATGTACTCGGAGTTGAAGTGATCACCAACCGCTGGGTTGCGATGAGTGCAATGCACGATCAATGGGTTGCCAAGCCCGCCGTCGGCAATGAGCTTCCGCAGCGCGACATACTCGGGGTCGAAGCGTCGCATGAAGCCGACCTGCACAAGCTGCTTGCCGAGCGCTTTTTCCTTCTGCACGATTGCGTAGGCGGGCGCGATCTCGGTCGTCAGCGGCTTCTCGCAGAGCACCGGAATCCCCCGATCCAGACATGCGTTGACCTGTTCCTCGTGGGCGTCACCGGGGCTGGCAATCAGCACCGCATCCACGTCGGGATCGTTGATGGCGGCAATCGCATCGGCTTCGACGCGGGCCCCGACTCCTCCAGCCACCTCGGCCGCCTTGTCGGCTAGGAAGTCATTGACCACGGTGACCTGGGCGCCGCGTACTCGCTTACTCAGCGCCTCCACATGGAAGGCGCCCATCATGCCGACGCCAAGAACGGCAATTCTCAAGTCATCACTCACTGCTGCCTCCGGAAATCGATGGTCGCTCCACTGCACGAGCTGAGATAGGCCTTGGTCCGCTTGGCGATGGGTAGCGGCATTTCTGGCGGGCACGGATAAAGGTCGTGCTCGATGATGCCTTCAATGTCGCGGCCCAGCCCCGCCACCGCCTCGAGCAGTGGCGGCATGTCCGGTACGCCGAGGGGTGGCTCGATCATGGCGCCCATCCGCACTGCTTCGGGGAAGGAGAGATCCTTGTCCAGGACCTGCGCAACGACCAGAGGATTCACCTGCTTGAGGTGCAGGTAGCCGATTCGATCTGGATATTTCTCAATCAACTCCAGGCAGTCCCCGCCGTAGTACGCGATATGCCCGGTGTCGAAGCAGAGGTTCACCCACTCGGGATCGGTCGACTCGAGGAGTCGCTCGATGTCTGGCTGGTATCCGACATGACTGTCGGCGTGAGAGTGGAACTGCACATGCAGGCCGTACTCCTCAAGGATGCGCCGCCCGAGCTCGTCCAAGCCGGACGTCTTCTGTTTCCACTGCTCGGAGGTGAGTTCACGATTCTCCACAGGCTCCCCGGTCTTGTGGTGCCGCCAGACATCGGGGATCACGACGATGTGCTTTCC
>DASUYM010000228.1:0-2362 GCA_036377435.1 Propionibacteriaceae bacterium | reverse complement strand
CCCGTCGCCGTCGCCCGCAGGTAGTTCGAGAAGGGCCTCGAGCGGCCGGAGCCCACTTCCTGAAGGAACGTCCTGTGTGGATGGCTCCCGCGTTGCAAGGGTTTTGTGAGGGTTTGGCGCGTTGGTCGGGTGCAGTCTTGTGTCCGGCCTCACATGATGATTTCTCCGTCAAGAGCTTCGTCCGGCACGGTCCGAGGGTGCTCTCACCTGCAGGGCATCCCCTGCCAACCTCACATCCGGTGGGATGGTGATCCCAACCACTGTCCCGCATGCGGGACCGGAGAGCTCCAGGGGAACGGCACCACTCTGTATAGACGGTCGCAAAGCGCCATGCCGGACAACGGCGACGTTCCCTCGGACAACCGGGCTCTGCAGCAGTGCTACCCGGTGTTCTGCTGACCGCTAGGTCGCAGGCTTCATAGCAGCGCCCTCGGGCACGACACCGTCGGTTACGTACCGCCAGAGCGCGATCAGGAGCTTACGTGCGAGCGCCACGACCATAACCTTGCGAAGGCGCCTTCCTGTCTTGCCGACGCGTTCGCGGAACCAGACTACCTGCGCCGCCTGGCTGGTAGCGTTGCCAGAGCAAGCCAGCTCCACCATCACCGATCTGAGCCGTCGATTGCCGGCTTTCCCTATGCCCTGCTCGCGTTCAAGCCCGCCGCTGCTGTACGGAGTTGCGGTCAGCCCGGCGTACGCCCCGAGCGCTTTGCCGTTGGCGAACCGTCGCACGAAAGCTTCGCGCACAAGCACGGTTGCGCTCTGCACGCCGATCCCGCGCAAGCGGGCGAGCTGTTGAATCATTCTGGCAGCGTGGTCCGGAGCCGCCGTCTCGGCCACGGCATTGCGTTCTCGCTCCAACTCCGTGATGTGGGCGAGCACGAGCTCGAGCCTGGCGAGCAGGCGCTCGATCTTCGCCCGCGCGTGCGGCGGCAACGGTTCCCCGAGGCCGGTCCGCAACTCGTTCAGCCGGCGCCGCCGGCTTTGGAGAAGCGGATTGTAGTCGCCTGCGCCCAGCGTCGCCAGCACAGCACCGATGCGGTTGACCAAACCGACCCGCTCGGCAACCAGTTCGCCACGTTCCCGGACAGCCCGCCGCGCATCTTCATCGGTTTGGTCAGGGATCGGCACCATCGAACAGACGCGGGGCTCGCCACGAAGCCAAGCCAGCAGGGTGCGCAAGAGCAACTCGGCGTCAATGCCGTCCGACTTCGCCCGACGCATCCGCCGATCGGTCAGTACACTGGAGGGCTGCACGACGTGAACCTGAACGCCTTGCGTGATGAGCCAGCGAGCCAGCCAGAACCCCGACCAACCGGCTTCGTAGATGGAGACTACCCGCTCGATCTGACGGCCCGCAGCTGCAGCGCGCGCTCGATAGCTGGCAAGAGCTTCGAGCAGGGCTTCCTTTGTGGGCTCGATGGTGCGCTTCGCCTTCACCTGTGCCAGGCCCGGCACTTGCGCCGCGAGAACCCAACTCTTGCTACTCAGCTCTATCGCTAGAACAAGCGTGCGATCGTAATCGGGCGAAGCGTGTGGAAGAACAGCGGCTGGCTGCGGCATGATCAGACCTCCCTTGAAGAACGGCGGCACAGCCTATCAAGGCCTCGCCACCTTCATGGGATCTGTTTGCGCGGTCATGAACCGCTGGCCCTGATGGTTTCCGCGGACGAGGTCCCATTCTGGTTTCCGGGCTCTAGACGCCCTGGACGTTACGGAGGGTTGTCCTTGTCCCCGGCTGACCGGTTCGCCATCACTTCACATGGTCCTCGCAACCTTTGATGCGCGTGTCCGCGCTGATCGTTAAGAAGCGCGTCCTCAGGCCGTTGCCGAGCCGAGCGCCGGCTTCCGGTAGACGTCGCCCCGGACCATGATGGCCCAGATCGCCCGGGCCGCACGGTTCGCCATAGCCACGGTGACCAGCCGGAGCGGCTTGCGGGCGAGCAGGGCGTTGATGCGAGGGTCGGCCGAGTCGGGGTGATGCTTGTTACGTCTGACCAGCGATGTCATGCCGGTGACCAGTAATCGCCGAAGGTACTGGTCGCCCATCTTGGAGATCCGACCAAGACGCTCCTTGCCCCCGCTGGAGTTGTTGAGCGGCGTGAGGCCTAGCCAGGCCGCGAACTGACGCCCGGAGCGGAACTGGGTGGGATTCGTGACGGTGGCCGCTATGGCAGTCGCCCCTAGCAAGCCCACGCCCGGCACCGTCGCTATGCGTCGGGCGAGCTCGTTCGATCGATACGAAGCCAGCAGGTCTCGCTCGAGCTGCCGAATACGGCCCTGGACCTCGATCGCCTGTTCGGCCAAGGCGCCGATCACCTTGGTGGCGAGATCGGGGACCTCGTTCGCTTTACCGGCCACC
>DASUYM010000227.1:0-15376 GCA_036377435.1 Propionibacteriaceae bacterium | reverse complement strand
GCACGGCTGAGCGGCCATGGCGGCCCATCGACCGGTTCATCACCATCGCGTGCGGCGGCCAGCACCACCAACATGCCTCCCGGCGCGACAAAGCGGCCAACGTGGAGTGCGACAGTGGGACGCAGGCGCACGGGCAGGGACTGCGTGGTGTAGGTCTCCACAACTAGATCGAAATGCTGCCGCCACTCGGGCGGCGGATTCAGCAGATCGGCGACCCGGAAGTCCACCGGACTCGTTGGGAAGCGCCGCCGTGCCGATTCGATGGCGGATTTCGAGATGTCGAAGGCGATGACGCGGTATCCGCGAGCCGCGAGGAACGCCGCATCGTCTCCCAGCCCTGAGCCCACCACCAGGGTGCGGGACCTCGACCTTGCCGGTTGTTGCTCCACCCACTCGACCAGCAGCGGGTGGGGTGCCCGGCGATCCCAAGGCACAATCGCCTGCCCTTGAGCAGCGTCAGCGTAGAGCTGCTCAAACCAGGCGGTCGGGTCACCGTTCCGGATGACCTCCCCCGACAGTCGTCGCACGCCTGCGTCCGGATCCTGTGCCGTCATGCCCCCATACTGGCGGACCACGACAGCGGCCGAGTACGCCGGAGCACGACAGTTACCTAGCTGAGGTCGCGCAGTGCCAGTTCGAGTTGGTCGAGACCGTGATCGAGCTGCGCCTCACTGATCACAAGGGGAGGGGCCAGCCGGATCGTGGAGCCGTGCGTGTCCTTGGTGAGTACGTGCCGTCGGGCCAATGCCTCACAGACCTCACGACCGGTCCCGATACTGGGATCGATGTCAACGCCTGCCCACAAGCCGCGCGAGCGGACCGCGACCACGCCGTGCCCGACCATGCGGTCCAGCCGCTCCCGCAGCTGAAGGCCTAGCTTGGCTACGCGCTGCTGGTAGTGGCCGGTCTTCAGCAGCCTAACCACGGCCAGCCCGACTGCGCAGGCAAGAGCGTTCCCACCGAAGGTGCTGCCATGTTGGCCGGGCTTCAGCACGCCGAGCACGTAATGATCAGCAACGACCGCCGACACCGGCACGATGCCACCGCCCAGCGCCTTGCCCAGCAGGTAGACGTCGGCGGTGACGTTCTCGTGCTCCAAAGCGAGTGTGCGGCCCGTACGCCCGAGCCCGGACTGGATCTCGTCGGCGATGAACAGCACACGATGCCGACTGGTCAGCTTTCGCACGCCGGCCATATAGCCCGGTGGTGGGATTCGCACGCCTGACTCACCCTGGATCGGCTCCAGCAGGACGGCGACAACGTCGTCAGTGATGGCGTTGCCGAGCGCCTCAAGATCTCCGTAGGGCACGGAAACGAAGCCTGGGGTGTACGGCCCGAAATGATCATGAGCTAGTGGATCATCGGAAAAGCCGATGATCGTGGTAGTACGGCCGTGGAAATTGCCGGAAGCAACGATGATCACGGCCCGACCATCTGGCACACCCTTGACCTCGTATCCCCACTTGCGAGCGACCTTGATCGCGGACTCCACAGCCTCGGCGCCAGCGCTCATCGGCAACACCATGTCCTTGCCGATCAACGCGGCCAGTTCTTCAGCAAAGGGAGCCAGCTGATCGTGGTGGAAGGCGCGCGAAGTCAGCGTGAGTCGCTCCAGCTGCTCCTTCGCGGCGGCGACGAGTGCCGGGTGACGGTGCCCGAAGTTCGCAGCCGAGTACGCCGCGAGGAAGTCCAAGTATTGCCTACCTTCGGTGTCGGTGAGCACCGCGCCGGATCCGTTTGCTACCACAACATCCAGCGGATGGTAGTTGTGAGCAACGTGCTCATCCTCGAGCTGGAGCAAGTGGCTGGCCTGCGTGAGGGGGTGGTCCGTGGTGATCACGATGATGCTCCGGCCTCGTGTCGGGATGAGTTGTCGGAAAAGAGGGGCAGCACATCGCTCTGGGAATCTGGCTCCGGAATGGGCCTGATCTCCTGGGTGCAGCACTTCACACTGCCACCACCCTTGGTCAGCTCGCTGAGATCTACCGAAACCGGCCAGTAGCCCGCAGCGGCAAGCCCTTCGCGGAGCTGCCGGGCACCCGCGGGGATGAAGACATGTAGCCCGTCGCTGACCGTGTTGAGCCCGAAGGCGCATGCGTCTCGCTCGCTCGCAATGAGGGCATCAGGGAACAGCTCACCCAACAGCTGACGGCTCTGCTGACTGAACGCGTCCGGATAGTAGGCAATGTGATCACGCTCGTCGTCGAGGACCGCCAGAGCAAGATCGAGATGGAACAGCCGCGGATCGATCAGCTCAAGGCTGATCACCTCGCGACCAGTGAGCCTGGCAAGCTCGTGATGCGCCTCTGGAGTTGTCCGGAACCCGTAACCGGCAAGGATTCTCCTCGACAGCACAGCGAAATCGCCTTCGGCCTCATTGACCGCGATTGCCGGCTGCACATCGCCGCCGCCGTACAAGATGCCGTTCCGCTGATGCCACGCCGTGTGCACCGCGGATTCTGCCTTGCGTTCCGGGTTGGCGAATCTGGCCGGCAGCGTGCGGCCATCCACGACTGTGGCGCCGTTCGCGGCGAACACCATGTCGGGCAGGCCAGCCAGCGGCTCCAACAGGTCAACTCGATGGCCTGTTGATCGGTAGACGTCGACAAGCCCTGACCATTGCCTGACGGCCAGGGCATGGTCCACATGGCCGCTCAGATCCATCCACGGGTTGATCGAATATGCCACGTGGAAGTACGTCGGCGGGCACATCAGATAGTGCCGAAGCTTGGCCCGTCGCACCGGGTGTCCGGCACGGCTCAGCACTGTGATTGTCACACTCGAAGCGTAGGTTCCCAACGGGCGCAAGTCAGATAGTGTGATCAATGAAACGGAGGAGACTGTATTGCGTCTTGACGAGATCGATCACAAGATCCTTGCGCGGCTGACAGACCACGGCCGTGAGAGCTTCGCCATGCTCGGGCATCACATCGGGCTATCCACAGCGGCCACCAAAAGACGCGTTGATCGGCTCCGGCTCAGCGGTGTGATCAGGCGCTTCACCGCCGACATTGAACCCGCAGCCCTAGGCTGGACGATTGAGGCCTTTGTCGAGGTCTACTGCGAGGGCCGAGTGCCGCCGGAGCGGATGCGCGAAATGGTGACCGCCATCCCTGAAGTTGTTGAGGCGTACACCGTCACCGGCGAGGCAGACGGGATCCTCCGGGTACGAGCCGCCGACACGGGTCACTTTGAGAAAGTGCTCGGCATCATCCGCACCCATCCAGGCGTTTCGCGTACCCGATCATCGCTGGTTCTCTCCCGACTCTGACATCAACCAGGCAGAAGAGCCTGTTTGCGTAACGGGAAAGGCACAATTCTCCGCGGCTCTGAGCGAGATCCTGGACCAGGCCCGCCGTACGGAGCCCATGCGTTAGTTTCTTCAGAGTGAGGCTGACGCTGTGACCGAAACCAGTCCTCCGCCGATGCGCAGGATCCGCATCACCGACTTCTACACCGCGAAACGCGAACACGAGCGCTGGGCAATGTTGACCAGCTACGACCAGTACACCGCGGAGCTGTTCGACGAGGCCGGCGTCTGGGCGCTGCTGGTCGGCGACTCCGCGGCCAACAATGTCTACGCCTACGAAACCACGCTGCCCGTCACGGTTGAGGAACTGCTGCCGCTGGTCCGCGCCGTCGTGAAGTCCACCAAGCGAGCCTTCATCGTCGCCGACCTGCCCTTCGGTTCGTACGAGGACGGACCCTCGCAAGCCTTGGAGACCTCGATCCGCTTCATGAAGGTGGGCGGCTGCCACGCTGTGAAGTTCGAGGGTGGGATACGCGTAGCTGAGCAGATCCGCAAGGTCACTGGTGCCGGCATCCCGGTCATGGCTCACATCGGCTTCACCCCTCAGAGCGAACACCAGCTTGGCGGCTACCGGGTGCAAGGCCGCGGCGATGACGCTCGACGGCTGCTGACCGATGCCCACGCCGTTGCGGATGCGGGTGCATTCGCCGTGGTATTGGAGATGGTGCCTGGTGAGCTGGCCCGACAAGTCACAGCTGAGCTCGACATCCCGACGGTCGGCATCGGCGCTGGCCCGGACTGCGATGCGCAAGTCCTCGTCTGGCAAGACATGGCCGGGCTGCGGCGCGGCAGGATGCAGCGCTTCGTGAAGCAGTACGCCGACCTGGCCAAGATCATCGGCGACGCGGCAGGCGCGTACGTTGAGGAAGTCAGGAACGGCACGTTCCCCAGCGAGCAGCACACGTTCGCTTCCACGATTCCTAGTTTCGAGGCCAGGTCATGAAGATCGCTCACAGCGTCGCCGAGTACGCCGCGCTCCGCAGCACGCTCGAAGGGCCCGCCGCCCACCGGGTTGCCTACGTGCCCACGATGGGGGCGCTGCACGATGGGCATCGCTCGCTTATCAAGCTGGCCAAGACGCTCGGCGACGTGGTTGTGGTCAGCATTTTCGTCAACCCGCTGCAGTTCGGACCTGGCGAGGACTATGCCCGCTACCCACGACCTCTCGACGATGATCTTCGGGTCTGCGAGGCTGATGGGGTCGACATCGTCTTGGTGCCGAGCGTCCCCGACCTCTATCCGGCCGGCCGGCAGGTGACCGTCGACGCCGGCGCCCTCGGATCGGTGCTCGAGGGACACTCCCGGCCCCGCCACTTCAATGGAGTGCTCACCGTCGTGCTCAAGTTGTTCAACATCATTCGGCCGCACGTCGCCATCTTTGGCGAGAAGGACGCTCAGCAACTCGCCTGCATTCAGCGAATGGTGACCGACCTGAACATCCCAACCAAGATCGTGGGCGCACCTATTATTCGAGAGCCTGATGGGCTGGCACTGTCCAGCCGCAATATCTTCCTCACCGCTAGCGAGCGCGCTGTAGCGCGCAGCCTTTCCGCCGCACTGGAGAAGGCTGCAACCCAAAGCTCGATACCCTCGGCCCGAGCGGCCGCGTACGAGGTCTTGGATCGGGCCGAGGCAGAGCCGTGCTTTGAACTCGACTACGCCACAATTGTCAATGCGGCCACGTTTGCTGAGGTCCCGGATGATCATGTGGGGCTTGCTACCTTCGTTGTAGCGGCTCGCGTCGGCGGCACCCGCTTGATCGATAACACGACGATCAACTTCGCACCCGCACCGTGGGCCTGACCTAGCTGGCGCCGCCCTGTGGATCTGGAGACTGCAGCCAACGAGCTCTACGCCCTCTCTCCCGACGAGTTCGTCGAGGGACGACAACAACTCGTCGCGGAGGCCAAACAGGCGGGAGATCGCCAGCTCGCCACACAGATCGGCAAGCTGCGGCGACCCACCCGCAGTGCCTGGATGATCAACCTGCTCGCTCGCCAGGAAGCGGACGAGGTGACAGCCCTCCTCGCGCTCGGCGCCGCCCTTCAGGACGCGCAGCAGCGGATGGCGGGGGATGAACTCCGCCAACTCTCTGCGCAACGTCGGAAGGCGGTTGACACGCTGGCGCGGCGCGCAGTCGAGATCGGCCGGGAGCATGGCTACAGTGCGCCGGACGGAGCGATACAGGAAGCCAGCCAGACCTTGCAGACGGCGCTGGGGGACCCCGAGATTGCTGAGTTCGTACGCAGCGGGCGGCTGAACCAGGCCGTTACGTATGGTGGTTTCGGGCCAACTGATCTTGCGGCCGCTTTTGGTGCGCCGCCGACGACGAAGACACCCAGCCGGCCGGAAAAGCCCACGACCACCGAGCGGGCACCCGCGCCGGATCCGAAGCAGCGCCGCGCAGCCGAGAAGGCAGCGGCCGAGGCTCGGGAACAGGCCGCGGCCGCCCGTAAGGCTGCGGTGTCGGCGGAGTCGGAGGCAGAAGCAGCTACCAAGCACGCGGATGATCAGGCCGACCAGGTCGAGTCGCTCCGCAGCCAATTGCGTCAGGCCGAAGCCGCCGAGCGGGAGGCTCGTGATGCGGCCCGAGCTGCGAGGAAGCACTACCAAGAGCTGCGCCAAGCCGCCCTCGCTGCCGAGCAGGAGGCGACTGCAGCGGCCCAGGACCTCGAGGAGTAGCGGGCGGTAAGATGCCTGAGCGCCTGATCCGGCGTCAGGTCTAGGCGACTGACTGAAGATGGAGCAGCAGGGCCGAGCCACGACGCGCCGGGGGCAAGGGGATGCCGGCCGCGCCGAGTGTTTGACCGGTCAGCATTGGAGCACCTGACGCCCATGACGGTGTAACAGTCTGAGCCTCGCCGGGGCGAGCGCCGATCACTTCGATTCGGTACGACGTGGCTGGGTCGAGCCCATTGATTCGGATCCGGCGGCTGGCAAGCGTCCGTTCCAGCCAAACCAGAGCGAACAGCGCCTCGTCGCGGTCAGCGGCCACCACGCCGTGGGCCAGGAAGCCCCGATCGCTCTCGTCTGACCGCACCGTGGTGCCGGAGTGCAGCAACGCCCGAAACCTCTTATAGAGCCCGAGCCATCGATGGATTGAGCGCAGGTTCCCCGGAGTCTGTTTCCGGAGATCGATTCCCAGGCCGAGGCGACCGAAGAATGCGGAGATCGCCCGGTACGCCGATGATGTCGCGTCGTCGGGCTCGTCCAGCGCCAGCTGCCACACCAGCCCTGGCGGCAGCAGTTGAACCAGACCCGTAAAGTCGGCGTGCCGCGCAGTGGAGTCAGCAGACAGATCGGCGCCGACAGCCCTGCCAGCCATCGCCAGGTCGAGGCTCGTCGTCTGGATGGTGAGCTGTGGGTAGCGCTCGCGCAGCGCATCGAGCAGCCGGTACGCCGCAAGCGTGCTTTTGTGGTGGGTTGGCGTGGCTCCTGGCCGGTGTGCACCTTGTGGCAGCGACCAGCTCAGCAACGACACGTGGTGGCGGTCGAGGAGCTTTGTCAGCCTTTCCCACACGTGCACCATCGCAGCGTGCACAGACAGGTCGAGCACCTGCCGCGTCATCCCATCGCGTTCGACAGTCAGCAGCCAGTCCGGATGGTCGCGCGCAGTGGCGGGATCCGCCTCGATCAGCTCAAGTTCGATCGCGAACCCGACTTCAAGATCAAAGTTGCGGATCCGCGTCAGCAACCCATCGAGATCGGCCGACGATCCTGTGTCGGTCAAGCCGGCGCTGTCGGCGTACGGGTCGAGGCCGGCGCGCGAGCACCAACCAATGTTCAGCAGGAACATCTCGGCACCGACAGCCGCGGCATACTCGGCAAGGCCCAGCATCGCCTGCCGATCATGGTGAGCGAACGCGGGAGCGCCGGCGTCGAAGATGATGCGGTTGTCGCGCGGCGCTTCCTTCTGGAGGTGCCGGTGCGGGCGCGCGGCTGCAGCATCGAGCCCGTCGCCCCAAGTCCACACGACCCACGGGGAGTGGTAGGCCTCACCGATGCCGAGCACAATCTCCCCCGCCTGCAAGAACTCCCCGCCACCGAGATAGGTCCTGCCGTAGGCCGTACGCTCCACCCGATGCTGGACAGCACCACTGAAGGCAACATGCACCTGCCATACCTGACCGCGACGAAAACCCGTTGCTGCTTCGGAGAGGGCCAGCTGGGCTGGACGGTCATCGAACCCCACATGATCAACGGACCAGGACCCGGACCGCAACGCCACTGTGGACAACGCGGGACCGTCGAACTCGATTCGGTGCGTGGCCAGATCGCTCACCGGAAGGAAGAGCTCCAGGGCTTCCAGCCGGTAGCCGGCGACGTTCTTGTTGGTGACCCCAGCGCGGCAGCGCACCAGACCGTTGCCAGTGAGCTGGATGGCGAGGTCGAGACTCAGCTTGTTGACTCGATCCTCAGCTTCGATGATCACGGTGTCGGCGCCGACCTCGGTGAGCCCGGGTAGCACTGCCGTGTCGCTGATCAGCCGTGCATGGCTGCGGGTGAAGGACGCCGCGGATGTGTAGCCATCGTGAGATCCCGCCAAGGCCGGGCGCGAACTCCAGCCGGCCGAAGACTCTGGCACCAGCGAGGACATCATCGACGGCAGTGGATCGAGGCCAGTCGGGCCGAAGGCGGCGAGAAGTGCTTCCGCCGTTAACCCATCAAGATCACCGAGATCAGTGCCCCAATGCAAGATCACCGGAAGGCCGGTCGGTTTTAGCTGCAATAAGACGCTGACACCCTGGGCTCGCATGTGGAGAAGAGAGGCCGCCGCATCGTGCTCGACCGGGAACACGGTCGCCTCAGCATCCTCTACCGACATGGGATTCTCCCCAAGAACAAGATCTCTCCGCCGAGCGCAAGAGCTTCCTCCTCGACAAGGTGCTCGGGTCTGTCGGTATTGGAACGTCGAGAAACTTCCGCGCCTCGACGCGGCCATCGCGCGATCGGCACAATCGTAGATGGCACGCTTGTCACCGCGACACGACGCGGTGCCGCGTGTCGGCGGCTTTTTGAAGTCGGCTTGCAAGTGTGGTCCAAAGCCTGGGTTGAGACACGCAATAGCTCCACCCGCATTGGGTATCTGCACTGTCATCGGGTTTGATCGACTGGCACGGATCTGAGCGAAAGGGGGCGCCTTGGTGAATGGGGCCTCAGGGCGCCGTTGCGGGGTGGTCTACAACCCGATCAAGGTGTCCGATGATCTCCGCGAGGCCATCGCTCGGCACGCCGCAGCCACCGGCTGGGACGCCGCGATCTGGCTGGCGACGGCAGCAGACAATCCGGGGCCGGCGATCACGGAGCAGGTGGTCTCGGCGGGAGTGGATCGCGTCATCGCCGTCGGCGGTGACGGTACGGTCCGAATTGTTGCTGACCGGCTGGCGCAGTCCGGCATCCCAATGGCTGTGGTACCGCTGGGCACCGCAAACCTGCTCGCCCGCAACCTCGATATCCCGCTGTCGGAGGCGGGGGCTCTCGAGGTTGCATTCGGGGACCACACTTGGACCATCGATTTGATCAAGGTCACCGTCGACGGGATACCAGGCGAACACTTCGCTGTCATCGCGGGCTTAGGCGTCGATGCCATGATCATGGATGAGACCGCCCCCGAACTCAAGGACACAATCGGTGCCGGGGCATACTTCATCGCGGCCGCCAAGGCTCTTGGGCGTACGCCGATCAACATGCGGATCACCCTCAATGATCGGCGTCCGCGTCACCGGAACGCCATGATCTGCGCGATTGGCAATGTCGGGAAGCTGACTGGCAATCTCACTCTGCTCCCGGGTGCACGACCTGACGACGGCAAGCTCGATGTATACGTGGCGTCGCCGCATCGTCTTTCTCACTGGCTACGCGCGTTACTGCGGTTGATCACCCGGCGCCCGCGCACTGATGACCACGTCGACCAGTGGCAGGCCAGTCGCGTCGAAGTCCGTCTCGATCACCCGGACCCCTATCAACTCGATGGTGATGTGATCGCGGATTGCCGCACCCTGCGCGCCGAGGTGTGTCCTGGCGCCCTGACGGTCTGCATCCCCAGCTGAGCTGTACAGCTGAGGATGCAGACCCCCTTTTTTTCTGTCCCTGCTCGCGCCCGATCGCGCCTAGGGCGCTGACTTCCTTCCTCGCAGACGGAACTTCTCTGCTCCACGGCGCCCCGGAAGTGCCGACCGACACTCGCAGAGAGGGCGTTCAGACGACCGGCGGAGAACCGTCGTAGCGATTCTCTTGTACGTGCCGAGTCCGGCTGCGCTGCGCCTGCATCACCAGCGCGAGGATCAGCGCCAAGGCACCAGCCACGATGAGGATGATGCCGAGCGTGTCGTCAGACACGAACGGAATGTTGATGTCGAGCGCAAAGAGCAGGATCGCACCGATCACGATCAAGACAATGCCAACTCCGATACCCATTTGTTCCTCCTACCTGTTTTAGAGCTGCTCGCGCGATACTGACGCTCACAGCTCTGCGAGATCCCCCGAGTCAGGAGGTCAACTGGCCTTCTTGGCTGTTTTTGCTGTCGTTGCCTTCTTGGCCGATGCCTTCTTAGCCGGGGCTTTCTTAGCCGGCGTCTTCTTAGCCGGAGCCTTTTTCGCCGCAGCCTTGTTAGCTGACGGCTTGGTCTCTGCCTTCCTGGCAGCACGGTTCTGCTCGACGCTGCGCCGCAGTGCCTCCATCAGGTCAACCACCTCACCACGGTCAACCTGTTCTTCGGCTTTCTCACCGAAGGTGGCTGCAGTGTCCACGGCGTCGCCCTTCTCCAGCTTGGCAGCGATCAGTTGCCGCAATTGATCTTGGTATTCATCGCTGAACTTGTCTGGCGTGAAATCGGCAGCCATGTTATCCACCAGGGACGCCGCCATCTTGACCTCCTGAGGCGACACCCGCACATCATCCTTCAGGCTCGGGAAGTCAGCCTCCCGTACCTCGTCGTCCCAGAGCAGCGACTGGAGCATCAGCATCTTCCCGCGGGACCGCAAGGCTCCGAGCCGGGTCTTCTGGCGCAGCGAGAACTGCACGATCGCTGTGCGATCGGTCTCCTCCAGAGCTCGACGAAGTAGCGCATACGCCTTCGTAGCCGGCTTCTCCGGCTCCATAAAGTAGCTGCGGTCGAACATGATCGGATCGATTTGCTCGGATGGCACGAACTCCACGACCTCGATCTCCTTGCTCCGCTCCTCCGGGAGCGACTTGAGATCCTCTTCGGTCAGCACCACGGTGGTCTTGCCTTCTGCGTACGCCTTGTCGATGTGGGCGTACTCGACGACCTTTCCGCATACCTCACACCGCCGTTCGTAGCGGACCCGCCCACCGTCGGCGTCGTGCACCTGATGGAGGCCGATGTCGTGGTCCTCGGTCGCGGCGTAGAGCTTGATCGGCACATTGACCAAGCCGAACGTGATGGCTCCCTTCCAGAGCGCTCGCATGCCCTGGTACTACCCACTCCGGCTGATCGGAATCCGAGAATCGGGGGTTTTGGTGCCTGGATTGGCAAGTCAATACTGGCTACATGGGCAGGGCATCGCGCGATCAGGTCGTGACAGTCGAAGGTCGCACGATCAAGCTCAGCAACCTGGACAAGGTGCTCTACCCGCAGACCCAGACCACCAAGGCCGATGTTTTGTCCTATTACGCGCAGATTGGGCCGACGATGCTGCCGCATCTGCGTGACCGGCCGGCGACCCGGAAACGTTGGCCTGACGGCGTCGGCGAAGTGAAGGGAAAGCGGCCCACCGTTTTCTTCAACAAGGATCTGGGTGCGGGCACGCCGGATTGGATACAGCGCCGGACGATCGCGCACAAAGATCACGACAACGACTACCCCGTGATCAATGATCTTGCGACACTCACCTGGCTGGCGCAGCTGGCCGCCCTGGAAATTCATGTGCCACAGTGGCGCTTCGGACCGGACGGGAAGCCTCAAAATCCTGACCGTCTGGTCCTTGATCTTGATCCCGGTCCAGGCGTGAGCCTCACTGAGTGTGCCTGGATTGCGACGCTGGTACGCGACATCCTGCGTGACATCGGACATGACCCGGTTCCTGTCACCAGCGGAAGTAAAGGCATTCATCTGTACGCGCCCCTGGACGGCTCGCAAACCCCGGAGCAAGCCACAGAGGTAGCCCGCGAGCTCGCGCTGGCGCTGGAATCTGATCATCCTGACCTCGTGATCAGCAGCATGAAGCGATCGGAGCGGGACGGGAAGGTGTTCATCGACTGGAGCCAGAACAACGGCGCCAAGACCACCGTCTCGCCTTACTCATTGCGTGGACGCGACAGGCCAATGGTTGCTGCGCCGCGGACCTGGGCGGAGCTGGAGGATCCGGATCTGCGGCAGCTTGAGTACGAAGAAGTGATCACGAGACTGGCCGATCTTGGTGACCCACTCGCGCCACTGGCTCCAGGCGCGGGCCGGGATCTCCTCGCTACATACCGCAGCATGCGTGATCCGACGAAGACCCCAGAGCCAGTGCCCGGTGGCCCTCCGGATGGGCGTCAAGACGGCTTCAGATTCGTCATCCAGGAACACCATGCCCGCCGGCTGCATTACGACGTGCGCCTTGAACACGACGGTGTGCTGGCCAGCTGGGCGGTACCCAAGGCGCCGCCCACCGACCCGAAGATCAACCACCTTGCGGTGCGGACCGAAGATCATCCGATGGAGTATCTCACCTTTCACGGGACCATCCCCAAGGGTCAGTACGGTGCTGGCGCTATGCGAGTCTGGGACACCGGGACCTATCGCCTGCACAAGTGGCGCGAGGGCAAAGAGGTCATCGTCACGCTCTTCGGGCAGCCGGATGGCGGACTCGGCGGGGTGCGCAAGTTTGCCCTCATCCACACCGGCAGTGGAGATTCCCAGCCGGAGAAGAACTGGCTGATGCACCTGATGGAGACCGATCCCGAAGACAGCGCAGCGCGCCCTGAGCCCGTCGAAGCGCGCCCTGAACCTGTCGAAGGGCGAGCTTCCGCCGAGGAGGTCGATTTTCCCGAACAGGTAGAACCCATGCTCACCACCCTGACCGACGCTGCTCACTTTGGCGATGAGTCCGGGTGGGCATTCGAGATGAAGTGGGACGGCGTACGCACTACTGCCTACTTAGCCGGCGGGCGTGTGAAGCTGCTCAGCCGCAAGGGCCGTGACGACACCCAGGCCTATTTCGACGTTGCCGACGCGCTCTCCACGATCAAGGTCGAGAGGGCGATCTTGGACGGTGAGGTGGTAGTCATCGATGCCGCCGGACGACCCAACTTCGGTCTGCTCCAGCATCGGATCAACCTCACCAAGCCCGGTGACATCGAGCGCGCCGCCAGGACCTACCCGGCACAACTGATGCTCTTCGACATCCTCGAGTTGAACGGCCAGTCATTGATCAAGAAGACGTATCAGGAACGCCGGAAGATCCTGGGAAACCTGATACCCGCAGAGGCCGGATCACGGATCCAGGTGCCACCGATCTTCGAGGGCGATCTGCGAGCGGCATTGGAGACCGCTGATCAACTTCGACTCGAGGGTGTCGTCGCCAAACGCCGCACTTCGATCTACCAGCCGGGAAGGCGTACGCACACCTGGCTCAAAATCAAACTGCACCGCGCGCAAGAGGTCGTGATCGGTGGCTGGCGGCCAGGTCAGGGTCGCCGGGGCGGCGGAGTCGGATCGCTGCTGATGGGGGTGCCGACCGACGCTGGCCTGCATTATGTCGGCCGTGTCGGGTCGGGGTTCAACGACCGCCAGCTCGACGATATCCAGGCCAAGCTGGAGAAGCTGGGCCGCAAGACCTCGCCGTTCATCGATGTGCCGCGGGAGGATGCGCGCGACGCGCATTGGGTGAGCCCCTCTCTGGTGGGCGAGGTAACGTACGGCGAGCTCACTGAGCCGGGGCGGCTACGCCACCCGGTCTGGCGTGGACTGCGCCCGGACAAGTCACCCGATGAGGTGGTCTGGGAGCGTCCGGCCGGAGCCTGAAGCAGCGGGCGGGATCACTCTCGTGACTCCGCGTTAGTCAGCGCGTGCTTCGAGGGCGGTGATGGCCTTGCGGACGTGCGCAGTCCGGGTTTCGGGATTGCGGGCCGTCACGACGTCCAGGATTACCGCATATTGATCGGTTTTGCTGAGCGATTCAAAGACCGAGGCCGCTACTGGGCTCGACGCCAGGGCTTCGGCAAGATCGGGCGGGACGGTGGCATCCTTCTGAGAGGTATATGCGGCGTCCCAACGTCCGTCGGCCTTGGCAGCCTCCACCTCGGCGAGGCCGGGCGCTTGCATCCGCCCCGCGGCCATCAGCTCCTCGACTTTGCGCACGTTCACCTGCGACCAGCGGCTCCGCGGCCGCCGCGGGACGTACTTCTGCAGGTAGTACACCTCGTCCAACGCCCTGCGCTGGCCGGAGATCCAGCCGTAGCACAAGCCGACATCAACCGCCTGGTCATCAGTCAGCGATGCAACGCCGGACCCCTTCTTCGCGATCTTGAGCCACACTCCGGCGTTTCGGTCAACATTCTCAGCCAGCCATGCCTGAAACTCAGCGGCGTCGCGAAATACGATCACCTCGGCCTCATCCGGCTCGCGCTTACTGGACCTGGGCATCACTGCTCGACAATTTCGGCAAGCTTGAGGCCACGGTGCGCCGCTAGCCGCTCGGCTTGGATCTCCAGGTGACTGCGAATCCGCTTTGAAAGAGGGGTCCAGAGAGTTAGCCGTAGGGTGAACTCACCGCCGGCCGTCTTCGGTCGCCAGGTGCCGACAATCTCCGTGCCATGGAGCACAGCTCCGGGCCGGCCGAGGATCGGCCAGAGCTCCTTGTGCCTGCTGGCATCGGGCACGATCAGATCTCGATCCTTGCCCTGCAGGAAGAGATCGAATCCGCCGAGCAGCCGCAGCAGGTCTTGCTCTTGTTCGACCTCGCTCACCTCGCCCAGTATCCAAGCGCGCCGGCCAGCAACGGAGACTTCCACCGCGTCCTCCGGCCAGTGGGCTTTGATCTCGGCGACCGGCGAATCGAGGAACGCGGCGACGTCGTTCGGGGTAGCCGGGCCGAGGAATCTCAGGTAGTTGCGGATCGGTTGCAGCGACTCGGGCGCGGCCATGGGGTCCGGCGCAGGTCCGGGCATCCGTTTCGGCCAGCTAGGAATCCGACGTAGCACAGGCGGTGAAGTCCCCGGCTCCACCTCCAACCCGGCGTACAGCGCACTGATGCGGAAAGGCACTTCCCATGAGTGTGTCGCGTTGCATGGCCTGCAATACCGGAGGAAAGGCGGATCAAGGCGCGCCGTGAGCTGGGTGGACACGTCGCCCTTGACCAGTGGGCGGGTCACCACCTGGCGCATCTGGGTTGCGACCTCGGTGAGACCCGCCAGGGCGGGAATGCCCGCCTCCTTGAGCGGCTTATCAGCACCGATCACTCGTTTGGCCGCATCCCGATCCGAGAGCGGCGATGTCGCCACGAGAACCTTTGGCAAATCCGTGCGCCGGTAGTAGTGAGGCGCCGCCCGCAGCGTCCACACCAACACCACGTCTGTGCTCCCTTCGAGCTCCGCCGCGTCCCGGACCGGAACGCCGCGGTTAGCCAGCGCCCAACTTGCGCCATCCCGACCGGTGTCTTGCACGCCAAAGTCGAAGATGGCTGCGTCGGTGATCGCTCGCGCGGATTCCGCTCGGTCGAGCTGCTGGGCATGGATGCGATGCGCCAGCGCCTCTGAACGTTTCATCGTCCTCCTACTCCGACGAAAGGGAGCTCCTGCGAACCGGTTCAACGATAGACAACGCCATCACATGCCCATCGCGCAGAACCTCACGCCAGCCGACGACGTCGAGCGGCGGCCGAGCATGAATCCAGACACGCCTCTTCGCCTGCAGTGTGATTTCGGGGGAAGAAAGTATTCCCCGGCGTTAACATCCGACCCTTTTTTGAGGCCTTCAATAAGTGTGAAGACCTCTCATTTCGACATTCAAAGAGTGCTTGCCCAAAAGGGCGTCATCGCCCTTCGCAACCATCCTGAGCTCGTTGGTCCAATCCGGTGGCTTGTCCGCCGTGGCGACCTGCATGCGGTACTGCCCGGCG
>DASUYM010000226.1:0-28877 GCA_036377435.1 Propionibacteriaceae bacterium | reverse complement strand
CTGCGACTTTCTCGCCGCGGCGGAACTGGATGCGATCGGTGTCTTCGGCTACTCGGCTGAGGAGGGTACGGAGGCGCGCCGGTTGGACGGGCAGCATCTGCCCGAGGAGATCGAGGCCCGGCGGGTGCGGGTGGCCGACCTCGCGGACGAGCTGGTGAGTCAACGTGCTGAGGCACGCATTGGCGAATCCGTGCAGGTGCTCGTCGAGGAAGTGGATTCCGAAATCCTCGGTCGCGCCGCGCACCAGGGTCCTGAGGTAGACGGCAACGTCCGTTTGATCAGCCGCGACCCACTCCAGCCAGGTGACTTGGTGGATGCCGTCGTTTCTGATACCGACGGTGCCGATCTGGTTGCCACCGCGATTCTGCGCAAGCGGGTGCCCTCGGTCGGTGAGCGGGAACTCACCTCACCATGATCGACGATAAGCGTCGAGCAGATGGGGGCGCCGACAACTTCCGGGCTAAGCCCGACCCCGATGCCTTGGCGCCGAGCGAAACGCATCCGGTTGGACCCATGGCGGAACCTGAGACAAGTCCGTGGAATGTGCCGAACGCACTGACCGCGTTCCGCATCATCCTGGTCCCGATCTTCGCGTGGATGCTCATAGCTCATCCGCACCAGCCAGGGTGGCGGGTCCTCACTGCCGTGATCTTCACCGTGGCGATCTTGACTGACACCCTCGACGGGTACCTGGCACGCAAGCACAACATCATTACCCGCTTCGGCAAGCTCGCCGACCCGATCGCGGACAAAGCACTGACGGGCATGGCTTTCATTGGCTTGTCGATCATCAATGAGCTTCCGTGGTGGGTCACCGTCACGATCCTGGTCCGTGAGTGGGGCATCACGATCATGCGTTTCGTGGTGCTCCGTTACGGTGTGATGGCGGCCGGTCGCGGAGGAAAGATCAAGACCGTGACCCAAGCTATTGCGGTGATCTTGTATCTGCTCCCGTTGCCTGAGGGAGCCCATATGGTCGCCGTGGTCGTGATGGCTGTCGCCTGGATCATCACCATGGTGACCGGCCTTGACTATGTCCGGGAAGCATTTCGGCTGCGACGTCGGGCACACGCGGGGCGATGAGGTCCGCGCTGGCAGCAATCATTCTCGCCGAGCTAAGCCGTCGTGGTCAGACTCTGGCGAGCGCCGAATCGCTGACCGGCGGAATGATCGGGCTGCTGCTTACCGATGTCCCCGGCGCATCGGTCAGCTACGTCGGTGGCGTGATCAGTTATGCCACTCGGCTCAAGGCAACGCTTGCAGGAGTGGACGTGGCCACACTGGCCGAACTCGGGCCAGTCGCAGAGCGTACGGCTGCCGAGATGGCCAGCGGTGTGGCCGAGCGATGCAACGCCGATTGGGGAGTTGCGACGACGGGAGTCGCTGGGCCGGAATCTCAGGACGGCCATCCTGTCGGCGAGGTTTTCGTCGCGGTCAGCCACCCAGCCGGTGACCTGTTGCGGGTCAAAGAACTCTCGCTGGAAGGGGGACGCGGGGCGATCCGGCAGCAGGCGGCTGTGGCTGCGCTGGCGCTGCTTGCTGACGCTCTCGGATTGAACAGCAGCTCCTCTGTCATTGACGACGACGCGAGCGACACGTGAGCGTGGACCGCTCTGGTGTTGTCAGTGAGGATGGGTACAGTTTCCATATGCAGTCCAAGGAACTCCCGGTGAAACCGGTGCTCGTCCGCGAGCTCATCGGTGAGTCGCTCCGGGAGGAGCGCGTCTCGCAGGGTAAGACCCTGCGGGAAGTGTCCAGGAATGCCCGGGTCAGCCTCGGCTATCTCTCCGAGGTGGAGCGCGGTCAGAAGGAAGCGTCGAGCGAGCTGTTGGCCGCAATATGCGCGGCACTTGATCTGCCGCTCTCAGTGGTGTTGAACGTGGTCAGTGAAAAGATGGCCAGCTACGAGCGCGTGACCGCTTTGCCGAGTGTACGGGCAATGGCGCAGGCTGCCGCCTGAGGAAATCCCCCCGGATTCCTGACTGACCGATGCCTGGAGGTGCTCTCTTTCGGCTGATCAGCAGTTAGTTCCGGCGGGGAAGTGCGAGCCCCCCGCCGAGTGTGAGCCGGCGCTACGCTGATCATGGGAGGTCGGCGTGCAGCACCCAACGGTCACCGAGCGGACACGACAAGCTGATCGAACTGGGCCATGGCTCCAGGTGTATGAGGATCTCAACGGCCGCGCCCCTGGAAGCCTCGCCGCGGGTGAGCTGGAGGCGCTGGCCGAGGCGGCCTGGTGGCTGTGCAAGACCGACGAGTCGATCACGCAGCGCCAGCGGGCCTACGCCGCCTATCGGGACGTCAAGGACGACCGTGGGGCGGCTAGGACAGCGGCGCGCCTGTTCCATGAGCACTTTTACCATGGTGAGAGCGCGGTGGCGGTCGGCTGGCTGCGCAGGGGATTCCGTCACGCCGAGCGGACTCCCGGCTGTATCGAGGATGGCTGGCTGCAGATGGCCGAGGCCGAGCTCCGCCTGCACCATGGCCCGCTGCCGGAAGCCGTGGACGGTGCTGCCAGGGCCATCCAGGTGGCCCGAGACCAGGACGATCCTGACCTGGCGGCCGTGGCGATGCAGATCCAGGGCCGCGCGCTCATCGCGCTGGGCAGGATCGACGATGGCCTGGCGTTGTTGGATGACGCCATGACCTACGTGGTGGCCGGCGAGCTGCGTCCCCTCTACACCGGCTGGGTCTATTGCTCGGTGATCATGGCCTGCAAGGACCTCGCCGATCTGCAGCGTGCCAGTGAGTGGACCGAGGCCGCCCGGGAGTGGTGCGAGGTGCTTCCGGCGACCACGCCTTATAGCCAGGGTCTGTGTCGTGTCTACCGCGGCGAGGTGCTCGCCCTGCGCGGTGCTTGGGTCGAAGCCGAGGCGGAGATGCGCCGCGCCCACGAAGAGCTGCTGCCCCATAAGAAACGGGGAGCAGGGGAGGCGTCCTACGGCGTCGGCGAGTTACTGCGGCGCCGTGGGGATCTGGCCGAGGCCGAGCAAGCGTTCGTGCTGGCCCAGCAGCTGGGATGGGATCCTCAGCCAGGGATGGCGCTGCTGCGGCTGGCGCAGGGGCGAGTTGAGGCGGCCGCGGCCGCCCTCCGATCCGCGCTGGCATCACCCACGGTGGACCGCTTCGGTCGGGCGCGCCTGCTGGCCGCCCAGGTCGAGGTTGCGGTCGCAGCCGGCACGCTCGACGAGGCCCGCAGGGCGGCGCTAGAGCTGGTGATGATCGCGGACGGCCTCAGCAGTGCACTGGTAGCTGCGACCGCGTCCATGGCCCAGGGCGCGTACCACCTCGCCTCGGGAACTCCAGCGGCGGCGCTGAATCAGCTTAGAGGTGCGCTGAACGGTTGGCGGGAACTCCAGCTCCCGTACGAGGAAGCCACCGCTCGGCTCATGATCGGCAGAACTCAGCGGATGCTAGGCGACGAAGAGGGCGGCAGAATCGAAATTGACGCCGCTCGAGCCGCATTCGACCGTCTCGGCGCCGTTGCCGACGCTCGCCGTGCCGCCGAGTTGCTGCACCGAGGCCCCTCGCGACCGGCGCTAACCGACCGTGAAATAGGCGTGCTCCGGTTGGTAGCGGCGGGGAGGCAGAACCGAGACATCGCTGGTGCGTTACACCTCAGTGAGCACACGGTCGCACGGCACATGCAGAATATTTTTGCCAAACTGGGCGTGTCTTCACGCGCTGCGGCAACATCCTCTGCGCTCAAGCGAGGCCTGCTCTGACTCAATGGTCAGAACCCACCACAGACCCGCCGCTGGTGAACTTGGTTGGTGCAGGCGATGCTCGGCGCCTACCCGGCGCCGTACGTTGTCACCGAAGCGCGAGCAAGGGACAGGCAAATGACATCCACTACCGTCGACACGGCCCAGTACAAGGCCCGGGTCCGGGCTGAGTGGCGGGATGCCGCACTCGGGTGGCGAGCTTGGTTCGACGTGCTGGACGCCGAAAATGCCGGGTTTGCGGTGAGCCGGCGCCTGATCCAGCTGGCCGGGATCGGTCCGGGGGATGCTGTGCTAGACGTCGCCGCCGGATACGGGGAGCCCGGCCTCACTGCTGCGCGCGCAGTGGCGCCAGGCGGGGTCGTCGTCTGCACCGACATCTCGGGCGAGATGTTGTCATATGGCGCCGAGCGCGCAGCTGCCGAGGGGCTCGACAATGTCAAGTTCATCGAGTGTGACGCTGAGGAGCTGGTTTTCGATGAAGGCAGCTTCGACGCCGTGCTGAGCCGCCAAGGCCTGCAGTTCCTCCCCGACGTTTCAGGGGTGCTGGCGCGGCTCCATGCCTTCCTCAAGCCGCACGGACGCCTCGCCGCAGCCGTGTGGGGTCAACCCACGACTGTCCAGTTCGCCGCACCTGTGCCCGTCATCAGAGCCGAGCTCGAGCTGCCACCGCCGCCGCCACCCGACAGCGTCCCTGGCCCGTTCGCGCTCGGCGCCGCCCCCCAGCTCCGTCAGCTCGTCGTGGCCGCGGGCTTCACCGGCGTGGAAACCGGCACAGTGACCGCGATCTATGAACTCGACTCGCCTGAGCTGGCGACGCGGTGGCTGCGTGACGTCGCACCGCCGATCAGCTCACTCGTCAACGACCGACCGTCCGATATCCAGGAGCGGGTATGGGCGAAGGTCACCGAGGCGTGGGGGCCGTACACCACCGCCGACGGCCGGGTGCGGCTCGAGAATGAGGCGCTCTGGGTCACCGGGTCGAAGTAGGAGATGGCCGACCGATAACCAACGAGACGGCCCCAAAGCCCAAACAGCGGTAAGCATCTCAAAGTCCTCATGACACCTCGTCGCGGATGCTTGGCCGCAGTCGCAGCCCCTGCGGCGTCATCCGGAACCCTGCATGCTGCAGGGCTTCACTCACTTGCACAGAGCCAAAGATGTGCCCTCCGTCCGCTCGCTCTACCGTCAGTTTTCCTAGCAGTCCCTGCTGCACTGACCTCGCGAGCGCTGCCGCTGCGGGGGCAAGCCGGGTCGGATCTTCGGTGAAGGACAGCAGCGTCCTGCCGCCGCGTTCCACGTAGAAGATCAGAGCGCCCCCGACCAGCACAACCAGCGCGCCCGCCTTGCGGCCGGGGCGGTGGCCTTCTCGATCAGGCCACGGAAGCGCCGCGCCGTACGGGTTGGCGGGATCACATGCAGCGAGTACGACGGCATCAGGTCCTGCTGGTTCTCGCTGATAACTACGCAGCCGATCCACGGCTCCGGTCAAGGCGAACTGGGCTGCGCCCAGGCCCTCGACGAAGTATCCACGGCGACACTGGCCTGACTCCTCGAGCGAACTGAGGGCTCGGTAGGCAGTACCGAAGCCACCTTCGGCGTTCTCGGTGAGGACGCTGCCCCGCGTCACCACCCCGTAGCGGTCCAGCAGCGCGAAAATATCCGAGACCAAGCGGTCCGAGGCCGAGGATGCCGACCGCTGGACCAGCGACCAGCGACCCGCAGCCGTCGGAGTGGTGAAGCGCGGCGTACGACCCGGCCGGCCGAGGCCTCCGCCAGCGAGCCGCGACCGATGCGTCCTTGCGATCGGGCGACTGGGTTTTCGATGGGCTCCGCTGACAGCGAGGCTGCGAACGGGGGCAAAGGTGTCTCCCGTCACCAGGCCGGCCCAGACCAGCTCCCACAAGGCATCCACGTACTGTGAGCGATCGGTGACCGGCACAGATGGGGGCAGCAAGGTGTCAAAGAAATACGCCCCACCACTGCCGAGGGCGGCGAGAAGCTCCTGGCCGCGATATTGTTCCGGCTCGCCTCGCGCAGCATGCGGTTCCTGATCCGCGACGTACCAGCGCATCCAGCCGTCGGCGTCGCCGATCGGGCCGTCCCCGACCCAGTAGACCTCGCCTGCCGCCGTCAACTCATCGAGCATCGAAGGCGAGTAATCAGCTACCCGCGCGGGCAAGATCATCGACTCCACGGCACTCGCGGGCATCGGATAACCCGAGAGCTGTTCAATGGCCCCCAGCACGGCATCGACACCGCGGCCGCGCTTGCCGACTCCCTGCCACTCGGCCAGGAAGCGGGCAAATGCGATCTGCTCGACGGGTTCGACGCCCTTGCGGAGCCGCGCCAGGGTGCGTCTCTTGATCAACGCCAGCACTTGACTGTGGCAGTACTGACGGCGTTCGCTGGATGCCTCTCCCGGCAAGTCGACGAACGACCCGGCGACCAGTGTCCCGGGCGCCACCAGACCGTCGCAGGCCGACTCAACGATCGCGCGCCCCAACCCGTAGCGCTGTGCGATCGACGACACGACGAATGGGCCGTGGGTGCGTGACCAACGCAATACAAGATCATCGATGGGGCGCACCGCAGTCTCGGTGAACGTCGCCGCCACACCTGGCGGAACCGGAATTCCGAGGCCATCACGGAGTCGCGCAACGTCCTCAGCAACGGCCACCATCGCCTGACCGGCGATCCGGAGCTCGACCACGCGGCGATCCCGGATCAGCGTGTCGATCACGTCAGCGATGTCAAGCCCTGGGGCAGCTCGCGCCGCCAGCTCATGGCGGGTGTACGGTCCGGCCGTACGCAGCAGGTCAAAAGTCTGCTCCAGGGTGGTCACGCGCCGCTCGGCGCTGAGGCACTGGAGGTCAGCCTCGATGCTGGCGATGATGTCGGCATCCAGCAGCTGTTTGATGCCGTCCTTGCCGAGCAGCTCGGCTAGCAGCGTGGCATCGAGCGAGAGGGCTGCTGCCTTCCTCTCCGCGAGAGGCACATCACCCTCGTAGACGAATGCACCGACGTAGCCGAAGAGAAGTGAGCGGGCAAAGGGAGATGGCTCCTTTGTCTCGACTTCGACAATCCGTAGCGACCGCGACGCGACCTGCCTCTGGACCTCAAGCAGGCCACCGAGATCGAAGACGTCGTTCAGGCATTCGCGCATGGTCTCGAGCACGATCGGAAACTCCGGATATTGAGCGGCTACCGTCAACAGTTGGGCCGAGCGCATGCGCTGTTGCCACAGCGGAGAACGCGACCTCGGATCACGTCTGGGGAGCAGCAGAGCGCGGGCCGCATTTTCTCTGAAGCGGGCGGCGAAGAGAGCCGATGAGCCCACCTCGTCACTGACGACCGATTCGATCAGCTCGGGGTCACAGACGATCAACTCGGCGCTTGGCGGCTCCGATTCGGTGTCAGGAATGCGTAGTACCATGCCGTCGTTGGTCGCGGTCGCCTGGACGTCCATGCCGTAGCGTTCCCGGGCGGAGTGCTCGACGGCGAGCGCCCACGGGCTGAGGACTCCGGTGCCGAGAGGACAGTGCACACAGACTCGCCAGTCACCGAGTTCATCGCGGAACCGCTCGAAGACCACGGTCTGGTCGGTCGGCAACGCCCCCGTGGCTGCCTGTTGCTCGGCCAGATACGAGACCAGGTTGTTGGCGGCGAACTCGTCGAGGCCGGCTTCGCGCAGTCGAGTTCGTGCAGCGGCCGGGCGGAGCGCACTCACCTCACGCACGAACGTGCCGAACGCGCGTCCCAGCTCCAGCGGCCGACCGGGTGCATCGCCCTTCCAAAACGGCAGTCGTCCTGGAGTGCCCGGGGCGGGGGAGACCAGTACCTGGTCGTGGGTGATCTGCTCCACCCGCCAACTCGTGGTGCCCAAGGTGAAGACGTCGCCCACTCGAGTCTCATAGACCATCTCCTCATCGAGCTCGCCAACTCGACGCCCGGGTGCATGCCGTCCCGACGCATTCCCTTCACCGACTAGGAACACACCGAAAAGCCCGCGATCAGGAATCGTGCCGCCGGAGGTCACGGCCAGCCGCTGGGCTCCGGGTCTAGCGGTAAGCACACCCGTGTCGCGGTGCCAGATCAGACGCGGCCTGAGCTCTGCGAACTCCTCGCTGGGGTAGCGGCCGCTCAGCATGTCAAGCACCGCCTCAAACGCGCTGTAGGGCAGATGGCGGAAACTGCTTGCCTTGCGCACTAGCGCGTACAACTCCTCCGCCTTCGCATCCTCGATGGAGACGATCGCGACAATTTGCTGGGCAAGCACGTCGAGTGGATTGCGCAACTCGGCGACCTCTTCGATCGCACCGTGCCGCATCCGCTCGACGACGACGGCCGACCCAATGAGGTCCCCACGATGGTCGGGAAAGAACACCCCACGAGAGGTCGCGCCGACGTGATGGCCCGCGCGGCCGACACGCTGCAGCCCGCTGGCCACCGACGGTGGAGCCTCGACTTGCACCACGACATCGACGGCGCCCATATCGATCCCGAGCTCCAGCGACGAGGTGGCGACAACGCAGGGCAGCCGACCCGTCTTGAGGTCGTCCTCGATCTGAGCGCGCTGTTCCTTGCTGACTGAGCCATGGTGCGCTCGAGCAATGACGGGGCCGCGGCTGCCGTCGCGGCCGCCGGACGCGCCAGATTGGGCCATCACCTGCGCAGGTGGCGGAAACGGGTCGGTAACCTCGCCGAGACGCTCGGCATGCAGGTCGTTGAGGTGGGCGGTGAGCCGTTCGGCCAACCGTCGTGAGTTGGCGAAGACAATGGTCGAGCGATGCTCGCCGATCACGTCGAGAATTCGATTCTCGACGTGAGGCCAAATTGAGGGAGGCCTGGGCGGGGCCTGGTCATCATCCAAGCTCGGGGGCGCGGTCGGCGTCGACGCCGACGCGCCCAGATCGCTCATGTCCTCGACCGGCACGACGATCGACAGATCCCACGACTTCTCGGCGTGCGGCGCTACTACTCGGACCGGATGCGGACCACCGAGAAAGGCGGCAACCCGCTCGGGTGGTCGCACGGTGGCCGACAGGCCAATCCGCTGCAGAGGATGTCGTGAGGACGAGGACGCGCTGTCGGACTCGGTAAGCGACTCCAGCCGCTCGAGCGAAACCTCGAGGTGGGCTCCGCGTTTGGTTCCCGCCAAGGCATGCACCTCGTCGACAATCACCGTCCGGACCGACCGGAGGAGATCGCGCGCAGCCGAGGTCAACATCAAGAACAGCGACTCGGGGGTGGTGATCAAGATGTCGGGCGGTCGAGTGATGAGCGCACGCCGGTCGGCCGCCGAGGTGTCTCCGGATCGCACGCCCACCGTGACGTTCGGGGGCACGTGTTGCAGCCGGAGGGCTGTCTGGGTGATGCCAGCCAGTGGTGCCCGAAGGTTCCGCTCGACATCGACCGCTAGCGCCTTCAGCGGGGAGACGTAGAGGACACGGCAACGCTCCTTGGTGCTGGGTTGCGGCGTGCGGGTCAGATCGTCGAGTGCCCACAAGAAGGCGGCAAGCGTCTTGCCCGAGCCAGTTGGTGCGATGACCAGCGCATTTTCGCCAGCAGAAATGGCCTGCCAGGCTCCTACCTGAGGAGCAGTTGGGTGCGCAAAGACCTCCCGGAACCAGGTTGCGGTCGCCGGGGAGAAGACCTCCAGTGGATCAACAGGCACGTTGTCTATCTTGCCCTCGAGAACTGACACTTCGCGTGGCCGCGACCCGCTCGCCACCCATGGGCCAGGCACAATGGCGGCTGTGAAGGAGACTGAACTTTGGCAGCGCCTGCAGCTCCACCTCGGTACGGGTTACTTCCGGGTGTGGGCGTCGGAGTACAGCCTCGCGGCGCTAGGCCAGCGAACTGTCGTCCAAGCGCTGGCGGACGGAGTGCCGTGCAAGATCATCTGGCGGGCCGTGTGGGCCGCACTGGAGCTCCCGGCGCGAGACCGCTAGGCCGTGAATTCGCGGTTCCTGGACGACCGCTTCAAGCGTTGTCAGGCTGCATCACGCGCACCAAGCGCAAGTCGCCTGAATTGTGCGGATGCGTTCCAACCCGGCGTGTCGAATACAGTTCGAACACACGTTCGGTAGGTTATCCACAAGGGGTCAGGATTGGTTATCCACAGAATCCCGTCTGACCGAACATTGTCAGTGCCCGTCCTTAGGGTCACAGCGCAAGACTTTAAACACACCAGGCAGCGCCGGAGGCACAGGAAATGCCCGACGGACGAGGGAAGGATCGCGATGGCCACGGAAGACCGCGAGAAAGCACTGGAGGCAGCACTCGCGCAGATCGACAAGCAGTATGGAAAGGGATCGGTGATGCGCCTCGGTGACGAGGTCCGAGCGCCAATCGAGGTCATTCCAACTGGCTCCATCGCCCTAGATGTCGCTCTCGGCATTGGCGGCTTGCCGCGCGGCAGGGTGGTGGAAATCTATGGTCCCGAGTCAAGCGGCAAAACCACCGTGGCTCTGCACGCGATCGCCAATGCTCAAGCTGAAGGAGGGATTTGCGCATTCATCGATGCAGAGCATGCGTTGGATCCCGAGTACGCAGGACGTCTCGGCGTCGACACCGACTCGCTCTTGGTCAGCCAACCCGACAACGGCGAGCAGGCGTTGGAGATCGCCGATATGCTGATCCGCTCTGGCGCACTCGCGCTGATCGTGATCGATTCGGTAGCCGCGCTGACACCGCGGGCCGAGATCGAGGGGGAGATGGGCGACAGCCATGTCGGTCTGCAGGCACGACTCATGAGCCAGGCCCTTCGGAAGATGACCAGCGCTTTGAGCGGTGCCGGCACAACAGCGATCTTCATCAACCAGCTTCGGGAAAAGATCGGGGTCATGTTCGGATCCCCTGAGACCACGACGGGCGGTCGTGCGCTCAAGTTCTACTCATCCGTGCGACTAGACGTGCGGCGTATCGAGACGCTCAAAGACGGACAGGAAATGGTCGGTAATCGGACACGGGTGAAGGTTGTCAAGAACAAAGTGGCACCGCCATTCAAGCAAGCTGAGTTCGATATTCTCTATGGAAAGGGAATCAGTCGCGAAGGCAGCCTAATTGATCTGGGCGTGGATACAGGAATCATTCGCAAAGCAGGGGCTTGGTTCACCTACGACGCTGATCAATTGGGACAGGGGCGCGAGAATGCCCGCAGCTACTTGCGCAACAATCCCGATCTGGCCGATGAGCTGGAGAAGAAGATCAAGGAGCGGATGGGCATCGGCCCGAAGATCGACTTGCCGGCAGGCATCGATCCGGTCACTGGTGAGGTGGAATTCTAGCCTGTGCCCATTGACCATCAGCAGGCCACTGAGCATGGGAGTGAAGTCGACCGAGCAAGCGTGACCGATGGTCGGGCACTAACGGAGGCACAGGAGTGGTTGCAACGGCACGGGGTCGGCGAGCTGGCTGCAGAGACTAGTCAGCCGCTTCCCCGACCCTCGGAGCGTCCCGGTCACGGCTCTCGTGGGTCGTCATCATCCGGACATCCACGGGAGCCATCCCCGCGATCCGAGGATGTTGACGCTGATGTTGAGTCTGTCGCCCGTACCATCGCACTGCGCAAGCTGACTGCCCGAGCGTGCACTCGTCACGAGCTTGACCAGGCACTCCAGGCTAAGAAGGTGCCTCAAGCCGCGATTGATGCCGTACTCGATCGGCTCGAAGAGGTAGGTCTGGTCGACGACGCGTCGTTGGCAGTTGACTGGGTCACCTCCCGCCAGCAGCGCCGCCACCTTTCTCGTCAGTTACTCAGGCGAGAGCTGCAGGCGAAAGGAGTCGAGCGCAGCGACATCGACAACGCACTCGACCATGTCGATCTCGATGCCGAACTCAGGTCTGCTCGTGAACTGGTCGAGCGGAAGCGGGCGGCGATGAACGGACTATCCCGCGACGTGCAGTATCGGCGGCTGGCCGGAATGCTCAGCCGACGCGGGTTCGATACCAGCATCACGACCCGAGTGCTGTCCGACCTGCCAGGTGGATGAGCCGCCGGCGCCCCACATGTCAGCTGGCCCACACATTTGTGCTTGACCAAGTCCGTAGCCGGACATACCCTGCAACCACGAGGTATCTGGCAACGCTTGAACGATATGACGAGAGCCCGGAAGAAACAGCGTTCCGGAATCTAGAAGTAATGAATAGCGGGTTCTTCTAATTGAGAGGACTTATGACGAACCCGGCGTTCACTGAGTGAACGTCGGCTGATTTGCATTTCGCGTTGCGGATCCCTCTTGAGTGCACGCACAAGCGTGTAGACAGGAGCGCGGCGGTGAGCGGGGTCTTTCAAGCACTGATAGTTGCCGGCCTTTTCTTGCTCACCGCAATGGTTGGGCTGGCCACGGTGGCCATGGTTCGACGCGGACACCATGACAACACCAGCGGTAACCAGCAGCGAGGGACTCGTTCAACGGCATCGAGGATGCCGTCTCGCGCTGGTTCACCAGGCGCTGTTGGCACACAGATAGACCGCCCCAACCCCGACACAGATGCGAAGGAACAATCAAGCTCCGAGGCGGACCTGGACGACTTGCGTGCGAAAGCCCAGACGTTGCTCGCCTCAGCCCAGACTGCACGGGCCGAGACTGAGGAAGAATCACGCGCCCGGCGGACCGAGATTCGAGAGCTGCGTGCTGACCTAGAACGCCGCGAGCATCGCCTTTCGGATCGGGAGGAACGTCTCGACAACGACGTACGCGGCCTCGAGGACAAGACCCGGCAGCTCGAGGAGCTCAAGAATGAGCTCAAGAATCAGCGGCGGATGCTCTCCGATCTGGAGGCCCAGCAGCAGCTCACGCTGGAGCGGGTCGCCGGCCTGACCGCTGAGCAGGCCAAGTCGGAGCTGGTTGCCTCGGTCACACACGATGCGAAGCGGCAGGCGGTTCTTCTCGCTCGCGACATCGAACGGCAGGCAGTTCGGGAGGCAGACGCAAGGGCGCAGATGATCATCGTGGGTGCCATCCAGCGTCTCGCGTCCGAACTGACCTCGGAGTCCGTGGTTTCGGCGGTGCACCTTCCCGGGGACGACATGAAGGGTCGGATCATCGGTCGAGAAGGCCGCAATATCCGGGCCTTTGAGCAAGTCACCGGAGTGAACGTGATGATTGACGACACGCCGGAAGCGGTGCTGCTGTCGTGCTTCGACCCGGTGCGGCGAGAGACCGCCCGCATGACCTTGACCGAGCTGGTTGCTGACGGCCGAATTCATCCGGCTCGCATCGAGGAAGTGCACGAGCGGAGCAAGAGCCAGATCCAGGCTCAGTGTTTGCGAGCGGCCGAGGATGCGATGGCTGAGGTGGGTATCTCTGATCTGCATCCAGCACTCGTCCCGGTGCTCGGCACGCTGCGCTACCGCACGTCCTACGGTCAGAACGTCCTCAAACACCTCGTGGAGAGCGCCCACATCGCTGCATTGATGGCGGCCGAGCTCGGGCTCGATGTGGCCCACTGCAAGCGGGCCGCGTTCCTGCATGACATCGGCAAAGCGTTGACACATGAGGTTGAGGGGTCGCACGCGATCGTCGGGGCCGATCTGGCTCGCAAGTACGGCGAAAACGCCGATGTAGTGCATGCCATCGAGGCCCACCACAACGAGGTCGAACTACGTACGGTCGAAGCAGTTCTCGTTCAAGCGGCCGACGCGATCAGCGGCAGTCGGCCAGGCGCTCGACGGGAGAGCATCGAGGCATACGTTCAGCGTTTGGAACGGCTCGAAGAGATCGCCGCTGCTCGGGAAGGTGTGGACAAGGTGTTCGCGATGCAGGCGGGTCGCGAGATTCGGGTCATGGTTGCCCCCGACCTGGTGGACGACATCGAGGCGCAAGTTCTGGCGCGCGACATCGCCAAGCAGATCGAGGAAGAGCTGACCTACCCAGGCCAGATCAAAGTCACGGTCGTTCGAGAGTCCAGAGCAACCGAAACTGCTCGCTAGATCTGACCAGGCGCTGCTAGCGCACCGCCGGGCGCCATCGATGGGCTCACGAGCTCTTCGAACTCCGATACCTTCGGCCCGCGCCCCCGGACCTGCAGCCGGCGCTCCAGGTAGCGGGCGAGCCGCGTCAGCAAGTAATTGATAATGATGAAGATCGCGGCAATCACTATGAAGGTTGGGATGAGGTTCCCTTTGAGGGAGGCCAGGGTCTGCCCACTGCGGACCAGTTCCGGGTACAAGATCAGGAATCCCAGAGCAGAATCCTTCAAGATGACGACGAGCTGGCTGACGATGGAGGGCAGCATCAAGGTGATGGCCTGCGGCAACAGCACGAGCCGAAGCGTCGCGAAGGGTGTGAGCCCAATGGCCAGGCCCGCCTCCCGCTGACCCATTGGCAACGACCCGACCCCGGAGCGGATGAGCTCAGCGATAACGCTGGAATTGTAGAACGTAAGACCCGCAATGACGCCCAACAGCGGAAGAAGCTCACCGGAGATCTGGATGCCGAAAAGGAAGACGTAATAGGCGAAGAGCATCATCATCAGCACCGGAACGGCGCGGAAGAACTCCACAAAGACACCGCAGGCCACCCGCACCGTTCTCAGCTGAGACAAACGCCCCATGCCGAGCAAGATCCCGCAGATCATCGAGAGGATGACCGAGAAGAAGGCTGCCACCAAAGTGGCCCGTAGGCCTGGCAGCAGGTAGGAGGTCCAGGTCACCGGGTCGAGGAACGGGCTCCACTTCTCGGCAGTGAACTGGCCCTTAGCGACGAGCGCCCTGATCAGTAGGAAGAGCAGGGCAAGGATCCCGAGGCCGCCGGCGATTGCGATGACTCGGTGGCGGGTGCGGGCCTTGGGGCCGGGAGCGTCGAACAGGACGCTCGTTTCGGCACTCATCGCTTCACTGCCAGTCGCCGTGAAAAGGTGGTGAAAAGAATTCCGAGGGGAAGCGTCAAGATCACGAACCCGGCCGCCATGATCCCGAAGATGACGTAGATCAGGTCAGGACGGAACTCGATCATGCCCTTCATGAGGTAGGACGCCTCGGCCACGCCAATGGTGGCCACAACCGTAGTGTTCTTAGTGAGCGCGATCATCACGTTCCCCAGCGGGGCTATAGCTCCGCGGAACGCCTGGGGCAGCACCACGTTCGACAAGCTCTGGCGGAAGTCCAGGCCGATGGCCCTAGCGGCCTCGGCCTGACCCTTCGGGACGGTGTTGATGCCACTTCGCAGCGCTTCGGCGACAAAGGCCGCATGGTAGACGGCGAGCCCAAGAACTCCCCAGCGGAAGTTCTGTACGTCGATGGGTGAGTTCTGTGGGCCGATCCGGTACTGCAAGGTGATGTAGAAGCCGAACGCACAGAAGAACACGATCAGCGTCAGGGGTGTGTTGCGCACTAGCGTGACGTACGCCGTCCCGGCGGACCGAAACACTGCGACCGGAGATACCCGCATGATGGCGACGATCGTGCCGATCAGCAGCGCGCCAATAGCGGCTGCGACGGTTAGCTTGATCGTCATCCAGAATGCCGCGAGCACGTCGTACTCGGATAGCAGTTCAGAAAGATCCTGAAGCATCCACTACACCCCCTCGGGGCTATTGAGGGCCGGTAGCAGCCGGCCCCCAATCACATCGACACGCCTAGACTGCCGCGCAGGCGTCGGGCTTTGGTGGGTTCGTCGAGGTGTCGACCTTGAACCCCGATGGGCCGACGTTCGCGTCGATGGCCTTCTGCCAGGATCCGTCGGAGACCATCTTCTCGAGCGCAGTGTTCACCTTGTTGCATAGCTCGGTGTCGCCCAACTTCAGGCCAACGCCGTATCGCTCGGTCGAGAATGGTTTGCCGACAACCTTGAGTTTGCCAGCGTATTGCGGCTGTGCGGCGAAGCCGGCCAAGATCACATTGTCAGTGGTTACCGCGTCTACGGTGCCACCAACCAAGGCCTCGACGCACTTGGAGTAGGTGTCCTGCTCAAACAGCTTGACCGTCGTGGCGTATTCCTTCTTGATCTTCTCCGCCGGGGTGGAACCAGTGACCGAACACAGCGTCTTGCCGTTCATCGCGTCCGGCCCGGTGATATCGGTGTTGTCGGCGCGAACGAGCAGGTCCTGACCAGCAATGAAGTAGGGCCCGGCGAAGGACACCTTCTGTTTGCGTTCGTCCGTGATCGAATAGGTCGCGAAGATCAGCGCAACCTGGCCGCCCTGAATCGCAGTCTCCCGCTGGGCCGACGGAGTCTCCTTGAAGATCACCTTGTCGCCCTCGAACCCGAGGTCTTTGGCGACGTACCGCGCCACATCGACGTCGAGGCCCTTGTAGTCTTCGCCGACCTTCTGGCCAAGGCCCGGCTGGTCGTACTTGATGCCGATGGTGAGGGTGTCACCCGCGGCGCTCCCGGCGCCGCCGCCGCCACCACCACACGCGGCCATTGTGAGTGCCAAGGCCGATCCCGCTGCTATGGCGAGGATCTTCTTGCTGATGTGCATTGCTCTCCTTGCGTTGTTAATGGGTCAGGATCTTGCTCAGGAAGTCTTTTGCTCGTGCGCTCTGCGCGTTCGTGAAGAACGAGCTCGGGTCCGCCTCCTCGACGATTTGACCGTCATCCATGAAAACAACCCGGTTCGCGGCCTTACGGGCGAAGCCCATCTCGTGGGTGACCACGATCATCGTCATACCTTGGCGAGCCAGCGAGACCATTACATCCAGCACCTCATTTACCATCTCCGGGTCCAAGGCCGAGGTCGGCTCGTCGAACAAGATCACCTTGGGATCCATCGCGAGCGCCCGAGCAATCGCCACCCGCTGCTGCTGGCCGCCGGACAGCTGAGCCGGATACTTCTCAGCTTGCGACTCGACCCCCACCCGCTTGAGCAGCTCCATGCCACGTTGCTTGGCCTCGGCATGGGGCTTCTTGCGAACCTTGATCGGGCCGAGCGTGACATTCTCCAAGACCGTCTTGTGGGAGAAGAGGTTGAAGGATTGAAACACCATCCCGACATCGGCGCGCAGATGAGCCAATGCCTTGCCTTCTTCGGGCAGTTGCTGACCGTCGATGGTGATGGTCCCGGACTCGATCGCCTCCAGCCGGTTGATGGCCCGGCACAGGGTCGACTTGCCCGAGCCTGACGGCCCCAGGACGACGACCACCTCACCCTTGCGCACTGTGAGATTGATCTTTTGGAGCACATGTAGCTCACCGAAGTACTTGTCAACATCGCTGAGCACGACCAAGGGCCCACCGAGGTGGTCTGGAGCCACCGACGGACCGGCCGTCGGATCCGGAACCGGAGGAGACTCTGACGGGGATTGGGTGGGCGAACCCTCTGACGAGATTTCGGATTCCGTCATGGGGCCGACCCTAGACCTTTGGCGGACGAAAAGGGCGGGAGATACATATTGAGTTTCGGTTACGGGCTCGAACTCTCTTTGGGAGCTGGACGCGTCGCGAAACTATCTGCCCGAAATCCCCCATTGGCCAACAAAGGTCTCACCGGGCGCGAGCACTTTCAGGTCACCGTGGGTCGGGCCGGGATTGAATGCGTCTGGGCCGCAGGTCATCGGTTCAACGGCGATGGACCCGTCACGGTTCGGCCCTCCGGTGAAGACCTGCACCCATGGCATCGCCTCGTCGCCCCACATCTCCGCGTAACGGTCGCCGAGTTCGAGCTTCACCCGCCAGCGCCCGTCGGCATCGCGGGTAAGGTCGGTCATCGCGGTGTCCAGGCTCGCCGACCCCAAGACGGCGCCGCGGCGCACGTCATAGATCGTGCCGGCAACTGGTGTGATCTTGACCGGGAGCAGCCGGTCGTCTACCTCCAGGTAGGACGCGGCGGGCACGCTGACCGCGACCTCATCGACCGTCGATTCTCCGACAGTCAGGTATGGGTGTGCGCCGTAGCCGAACGGCAGCTCGCCGGCACCGATGTTGGTCGCTTCCACCGTCACGGTCAGTCCCTCCGGGCCGACGCGGTGCGTGATCATTGCCTCAAGCGTGCCGGGCCAGCCCGGCTGCGGATGGACGCGAGCGCGATTGGTCACTGCGTCAGTCTTCTTCTCGACCAGAACCCACGGTACGTAGCGGGCGAGGCCATGGCTGGCGTTGTGCCGAGCGGGTTCGGTGAGGGCGAGCTGATGGGTGACGCCATTGAAGGTATAGCGACCGTCGCGAATCCGATTAGGCCAGGGGATCAGATTCTGCCCGCGGCCAGCCGTACTCATCTCGTCGAGGCCGAATCCGCGTACGACGTCACGACTCTCGACTGAGAAGCTGCGCAACGTAGCGCCCACCTCGGTGACGACAGCGCGATGGGTATCGAAGATGATCTCGTACTGTTCGCCACTCGGCGGGACTCTCACAAATTGGCACTTTATCCCTAGTGTCATGGCGCAGGGTACTAGAGGTCGGTGCACTCTGACGGGCAACCCGCTTCGCCGACTGCCGGGGTGCGAGCGTCGGGAATCGCGCGCCGCAGCGAGAATTCTCAGTCGTATACGTGAGCGACGAAGGAGGCGAATCCAGCGGGCTGCGTGTCAGAGTGCAATGGAAAGCAGCATTACCCTTGGTCTGCTATGTCGAGAATGCCCGACGCGCCGGCAGCCGCGCTTCCGCGCACGTACCAGATTCGCACTTACGGGTGCCAAATGAACGTGCACGATTCCGAGCGGCTCGCGGGACTGTTGGAGGAAGCGGGCTACTGCAGATCGGCACCCAATACGCAGCCCGACGTGGTGGTATTCAACACCTGCGCGGTCCGTGAGAACGCTGACAACCGGCTCTACGGGAGCCTCGGCAACCTGCTTCCGGCCAAGAAGGCACGACCCGGCATGCAGATCGCGGTCGGCGGCTGCCTAGCGCAAAAGGACAAGGAAGCGATCCTGACCCGGGCGCCGTGGGTGGATGTGGTGTTCGGCACCCACAACATTGGGGCGCTGCCCGTGCTGCTGGAACGCGCCCGAATCCAGCAAGAGGCGCAGGTGGAGATCAAGGAAGCCCTGGAGACCTTCCCGTCCAATCTGCCGACCCGTCGGGAGTCGCCGTATGCGGCCTGGGTCTCCATCAGCGTTGGTTGCAACAACACCTGCACCTTCTGCATCGTGCCGTCGTTGCGCGGTCGCGAGACGGACCGCAGACCAGGCGACATCCTTGCCGAGATCAGGGCGCTGGTGACCGAAGGAGTTCAGGAGGTGACGCTCCTCGGTCAGAATGTCAACGCGTACGGGGTGGAGTTCGGGGACCGTCGCGCCTTCGCAAAACTGCTGCGCGCCTGCGGTGAAATCGACGGGCTGGAACGGCTTCGCTTCACATCTCCCCATCCCAAGGACTTCACCGATGACGTGATCATGGCGATGGCCGAGACGCCCAATGTGATGCCTCAACTGCATATGCCGCTGCAGTCCGGATCAGACGCCATCCTGCGGTCGATGCGCCGCTCCTACCGCAGTGGGCGGTATCTGGGAATCATCGACAACGTGCGGGCAGCGATGCCTGAGGCGGCAATCACCACCGACATCATCGTCGGCTTTCCCGGAGAGACCGAAGAGGATTTCCAAGCCACCCTCCATGTCGTTCGCGCGGCACGATTCGCGGCGGCCTTCACTTTCCAGTACTCCATCCGGCCAGGAACGCCGGCCGCAACGATGAACAGTCAGGTGCCAAAGGCAGTCGTCCAGGAACGCTATGACCGCTTGGTCGACGTGGTCGGCGAAGTTGCCTGGCAGGAGAACTTGAAGCAGGTTGGCCGGCAGGTCGAGGTGATGTTCGCGGCTGGTGAGGGCCGCAAGGACCAGCACACCCATCGGATGTCCGGGCGCGCTCGCGACAACCGACTGGTCCATGTCTCGGTACCCGAGGAGCCAGAAGCCCTTCCACGTCCCGGTGACATGGCCGACGTGGTCATCACCTACGCCGCCCCGCACCACCTCAACGCCGACGCTGGACTTGTGACGCTGCGCCGCACGGTCGGCGGCGACGCATGGCAAGCCAGCCGGTCGGCGCCGGCTCGCTCTGCAATCGATCTTGGGATCCCTACGGTCGGCGCCCCTGGTACGGTACAGCCCACTCAAGCCTGCACTGCACACTGACGAAGCTGCCGAGGAGCCGCTGCATGCCCGCCGAACGATTTGTCGAGCAGCTGAACATTCAGATCGGGCACGAGTTCGCAGCCCACCAGCAGTACGTGGCATGTGCGGTCTACTACGACGCGCTCACAATGCCGCAGATGGCGGGCTTCTTCTACGACCAGGCCTTGGAAGAGCGCGACCATGCGATGATGATGATCAAGTACCTCATCGACCAGGACGCACACGCGCTCGTTCCCGGAGTCAGTGCTCCGCAGGTGGACTTCCCTGATGTCGTCGCGCCCGTCGAACTCGCCCTTGAGCAGGAGCGCCGGGTCACGGCTCAGATCAATGAGCTGACCAGGATCGCCCGCGAGCAGAGCGACTTTGCCTCTGACCAGTTCATGCAGTGGTTCATCAAGGAACAGGTAGAGGAAGTTGCCACGATGAGCGCGCTTGTCGCGGTAGTGCGGCGCTCCAAGGACAACATCGAGGCCATTGAGGACTACATCCAGCGGGAGCAGAGAGGTGACTCGGCCGACCCGACGGCCCCGGCCATTGCGGGACAGTGAGTCAAGCCCCTGGCCGACGGAGAGGCCGAACCTCTATCCGGTGAGGCGGAACCTCAGGCGGGCTGATCCGGCTCGTCGGCAGCGAAGTCGCGGAGCTTGTCCTTGGCGAGCTCTTGACCTTGGTCGACCCGCTCGACGTACTTGCTTTCGGTCTTCTCGTCGACGAGGTCCCCACCCTTGTCGATGCCGGCATCGATCTGCTCGCTGTGCTCGCTGACCGCATCCTTCGCTCTGTCGAAGATGCCCATCGCCTGCCACCTTTCTGGGATACACCCGACGCCGCGGTATCGCGCCCCCTGCAATGCGGCCATCCATCCAGCACCGACTACTTTCTACTACCGACTGTGCGAGATGTACACCGACCAGACGTCCCAAAGGCTGGTCTGCGCCACACTGTGGAGGTGACCGTAGTGCTGGTGGGCCCGACTGCGGCTGGCAAGTCGAGCCTGGCCGCCGCCCTGGTTCGGCGGTACGCCACGCGAGGACGCCGAGCCGAGCTGGTCAATGCGGACTCGATGCTGGTCTACCGAGGCATGGACATCGGCACGGCTAAGCCGTCTGGGGCCGAGCGCGCGGAAATACGTCATCACATGGTTGACCTGCTGGACGTCAGTGAAACCGCGACGGTGGCGGAATTCCAGCAGCTGGCTCGAGGCGCGATCGACGACTGCCGGGCTCGTGGGGTCATCCCGATCGTGGTCGGCGGATCCGCCTTGTACGTCCGCGCGATTGTCGACGACTTCGAGTTCCCGGGAACTGATCCGGCGGTGAGAGCACGGCTGGAGCGTGAGCTCGTCACCCAGGGTGCAGAGCGACTCCACCAGCGTCTGAGCGATGCCGACCCGCTGGCCGCAACGCGCATCCTTCCAGGCAACGCCCGCCGGGTCATCCGCGCATTGGAGGTCATCGAGCTGACCGGTCGATCGTTTTCCGCAGGGCTTCCCGAGCACCGCTACCTGCTCCCTGATGTCGTGCAGATCGGTATCGCTATCGACCGGCCGACGCTCGACGCTCGGATTGCAGTGCGCGTGGACGCAATGTGGGCTGCAGGCTTCGTGGAGGAAGTACGCCGGCTTGCCGCATCGGGCCTTCGTGACAGCCTCACTGCGTCGCGCGCACTCGGATATCGGCAAGTGCTGCGTTACATCGACGGGGAGATCAGCGAGTCAGAGGCTCGCGATCTCACCATCGTTGGCACTCGAAAGTTCGCTCGCCGCCAGGAGTCTTGGTTCCGCAAGGATGGGCGTATCAGCTGGCTGACCTACGACGATCCTGACCTGGTTTCGGCCGCGCACGCGCTCGCGGGTCCGGCTGGTGCCGGTCCCGTGCCGGACAGTCTGGCACCGGTGGCTGCGGTGGAAGACTGACCGCATGCGCAGGTGGTCGTTCACCAAGGGGCACGGCACCGAGAACGACTTCGTTGTCATCCTCGATCGGGAGTCAATGCTCGAAGTCGGACCTGCGGAGGTTCGCTTCATCTGCAACCGGCGTGCGGGTATTGGTGCCGATGGCCTACTTCGGGCCGTACTGGCCAAGCATGTCGACGGCTGGGACAGCGACGGTGCTTTGTGGTTCATGGACTACCGCAACGCTGATGGATCCATCGCGGAGATGTGCGGCAACGGAATCCGAGTCTTCGTGCGCTACCTTCTCGATCAAGACCTGGTCAGTGGGCCGATCGTCGAAATCGCCACGCGGAGCGGCCTGAAGGTGGCAACAGCACTGCCGGATGGCAGGATCCGGGTAACCATGGGCCCTGTCGTGGTGGGAAGTCGATCGGTCGTCGTCACGACCGCCGACGGTGTCGACTTCAAAGCGCTGACGGTAGACGTGGGTAACCCCCATGCGGTGAGCTTCGCCGACGACCTCGACCTGCTAGCGCTGTATGCGCCGCCGCGCTGGGATCCAGCCGATGAGTTTCCCGAGGGCGTCAACCTGGAGTTCGTACGCCAACTTGGGCCTCAGCACATCGCCATGCGCGTCCATGAACGCGGCGTCGGCGAGACCCACTCCTGCGGCACCGGCACAGTCGCGGCCGCGGCGGCGACTCGCGTCCATGATCAGGATCTAACGCCGCTGCCGGTGACCTATCGAGTCGACACGCGCGGCGGCAGTGTTGAGGTCGAGCTGACCGAGCATGAGGCGTATCTGACGGGGCCAGCAGTTCTGGTAGCGCATGGCGAGCTGGCCATGCCGGACCGCGCAGTCCTCGAAACACAAACCCGCCCCGCCGTGTCGGGCTCCTCCCGGCCGATCTAGCAACTAGGAGATGTGAATGTCTGTCCTCGACGCGTTTTCCCTTTCCGGCAAGGTGTCCGTCGTGACCGGTGCTAATCGGGGCATCGGTCGAGCTCTGGTGACAGCCCTAGCAGAAGCCGGCAGCGACGTGGTGCTGCTTGTCAGAGATACCGGCGGGGCTGCTGAGGTCATCAAGGAGCTGGATGCCCTCGGGGTCACCGCAATCGCGGTTACCGGAGATGTCACGGAGCCAGACCAGGTACGGCGCGCTGCGGGAGAAGTGCTGGACCGACTCGGCCAGGTCGACGTCCTGGTGAACAACGCCGGCGCATGCATCCACCGGCCATCTCTTGGGGTGACCGCGGAGGAGTGGCGGTTCGTGATGGACGTGAACGTCAACGGCGTCTGGAACTGCGCACAGGAGTTCGGTCGGCAGATGGTCGCCCAACACAGTGGGGCGATCATCAACATCGGCTCGATCTCGGCCAAGATCGTCAACCGACCGCAGTGGCAGCCGGCCTACAACGCCTCGAAGGCTGCGGTTCACCAGATGACTCGCTCGCTTGCCGCTGAATGGGCACCGCACGGTGTTCGTGTGAACGCTCTCGCACCCGGCTACGTCAAGACCGAGATGGCCCCCGTCGACAACCCAGAATTCAAGCGCTACTGGATCGACGACGCGCCCATGCAGCGTTACGCCATGCCGTCCGAGCTAGGGCCCTGCGTGGTCTTTCTAGCCTCAGACGCGTCCTCATTCATGACTGGTGAGGTCGTGGTGATGGACGGCGGATACACGCTGTTCTAATGACCGGGGCAGCTCGACTCGGACTTGCCGGCCGCGGCCGCTCAACAAAACACCTCGCGGCGACTTGTGCCACCGTGAGATTCTGGTCAAGAGATGACAGCTCCCCAACGAAACCCACAGTTACCACCCACACCAGATGACGATGAGTTGCTCGTCGAGCGGCTCGAGCCACCGCCAGCAGGCGAGTCAGACTTTGACGGAAATCAGCAGGACCTCGCAGATCGGCGCTCGCTGCGCCGGGTTGCGGGATTGTCGACTGAGCTGGCCGACATCACCGAGGTTGAGTATCGCCAGCTGCTGCTCGAGCGCGTCGTCCTGGTCAGCGTCTGGACCAGTGGCAACGAGGTAACCGCCGAGAATTCCATCGCCGAGCTTAAGGCGCTGGCCGAGACGGCTGGATCGCAGGTCGTGGAAGGTCTGATTCAACGCCGCGACCGACCAGACCCGGCGACCTACATCGGGCGCGGCAAGGTCGCCGAGTTGCGGGAGGTCGTGGTCGCCACCGGGGCAGATACGGTGATCTGCGACGGGGAGTTGACGCTTGCGCAGCTGCGTAATCTCGAGGACCGGGTCGGTGTCAAGGTGATTGACCGTACGGCGCTGATCCTCGACATCTTCGCAGCTCATGCCAAGAGCGCTGAGGGTAAGGCACAAGTCGAGCTGGCCCAGCTGCAGTACCTGAAGCAGCGACTACGCGGCTGGGGCGGCAACCTCTCACGGCAGGTCGGCGGTCGCGCGAGCGGCGGCGTGGGCATCGGTGGCCGTGGTCCCGGCGAGACCAAGCTGGAGACGGACCGGCGTCGTATCAGTAGCCGCATTGCCAAGCTGCGTACGGCCCTGCGTGAGATGGATGTCACCCGGGAGACCAAGCGCGCCGAACGGCGCCGCCATGAAGTCCCATCTATTGCCATCGTCGGGTACACCAATGCCGGCAAGTCCAGCTTGCTCAACCGGCTTACCGGAGCGGGCGTACTCGTCGATGACGCACTGTTCGCAACCCTTGATCCAACCACTCGCCGCGCCGCGGCTGTCGACGGCCGGGTGTACACGCTGACCGACACCGTGGGCTTTGTTCGCCACCTGCCGCATGACCTGGTGGAAGCGTTCGCTTCGACTCTGGAGGAGTCCTCCCAGGCCGACCTGCTGGTCCACGTGGTGGATGGCTCAGATCCCGACCCGGTTGGTCAGATCGCCGCCGTGCGGGCGGTCTTGGCCGATATCGGCGCTGCCGAGATCCCGGAGCTTATCGTGATCAACAAGATCGACCGTGCCGCTGCCGAGTCGCTCAGCATGCTGCACGCCAAGTACCCCGACGCCGTGTTCGTTTCCGCGCGCACCGGGGAGGGCATGGATCAACTACGGGCAACCATCGAGTCGCTTCTGCCGCGGCCGGAGATCGAGATTCGTGCGCTCATCCCGTACGAGCGCGGTGACTTGGTCAACAGCATTCATCAAACCGGCGAGTTCCTCAGCACCGAGCATCTGGCAGCCGGCACGCTCGTCGTCGCCCGGGTGAGCCCTTCGCTTGCTGGGGAGCTGGCGCCGTACGAGCTGGTGAGCAGTGATTCGGCGAGGCGGGACGCGCGTTGATGGATGGCTGCTGCTTGAGGTGACTAGAGTTCTGCGGTGACTCGAGCCATCAAGGACGCCAGCAGCCTGGAGGTCGGCCACCGCGATGTGCTCGCCGCCGCGGTCAAGGCGATCGGCGGCACAGAACGGCCCGGCCAGGTCGAGATGGCAGACGCGATTGCAGAGTGCTTGGACTCGGATCATCATCTGTTGGTTCAGGCCGGCACTGGGACCGGCAAGTCACTTGGTTATCTGGCTCCAGCGCTGCTGTGGCTGGTCCGGCATCCGAACAAGCGAATCGTCGTGACGACCGCGACGTTGGCTCTGCAGAGCCAGTTGGCGAACAACGACATTCCCGCCGCGATTGATGCAGTCGAGTCCGTCACAGGCAGCCGACCACGGCACGCGATTCTCAAAGGTCGTGCCAACTACGTATGTCTGCTTCGGCTGCGGGACGGCGCGGCCGAAGATCAAGGTGCACTGATCCCTGCCGGCGATCTGATCGAGAGCATCAGATCGGCACCGCAGGGTACGCCGGAATCAGCCTTGGGTGCCGAAGTGCTGGCCCTTCGCGCGTGGGCTGAGGAGCAAGCGGGCGAAGGTGGCCTCGCCGACCGCGATGACGCGCCTTCTCATACCGAACGAGCTTGGGCCCAGGTCTCGATCCCGGTCCGGGAGTGCTTGGGTGCGCAGCGCTGCCCGTACGGTAATGAGTGTTTCGTTGAGAGCTCACGTGATGCGGCTCGCGCCGCGGACCTCGTGGTCACCAATCACGCACTACTCGCGATCAACGCCATGCATGGCGGAACCGCTATCCCTGAGCACAGCGCCGTGATCATCGACGAGGCGCATGAACTGGTCGCCCGGGTGACTGGCGCCGCATCGGCGGAGCTGAGCCCGCAGGTGGTCGAGCGAGTGGCCCGCCGGGCACTGAGCTACCTCGAGGATGAGGTTGCGTTGGAGTTACTGGAGTCCTCCACGGCACTTCGCATCGCGTTGGACGGTGCGGCTATGGAGCGTGTCGAAGACCCAGACAGCCCATTCGTCGCCGCCTGCGCCTCGGTACGCAACGCGGCCCGCGCCGCGGTGAGCGCACTGACGGGTGAGGACAACCAGGCACCAGACAGGCGGCAGACGGCCGCTGCAGTCAAAGAGGTCTTTGATATCGCCGAGCGGATGGCAGCGCTCAACGACCATGACGTGGTGTGGGTGGTCGACCGCGAGCGGTTTGGCCGTGAGGCACGAGTGTCCCCGCTGTCGGTTGCCGGGTTGATGCGAGCTCACGTCTTCGGTGAGCGCACGACTGTGCTGACCTCTGCGACGCTCAAGCTGGGCGGTGACTTCATTCCGATTGCGACCAGTGTCGGGTTGAAGAACAACGAGCGTCTGGATTTGGCTCATCCAGCCGAGAATCCCGAACAGAATGGGGCTGCAGCCAATGAGGTTGATGTCGGAGCCGTTCGCTGGCATGGCCTTGATGTTGGCTCGCCGTTTGAGTATCGCCGGCAGGGCATCTTGTACATTGCCCGCTCCTTGCCTCCGCCGGGGCGCGACGGTTTGTCGGACGCTTCAATGGCCGAGATCGCCGAGCTGCTGGAGGCCTCGGACGGTCGGGCGCTGGGACTCTTCTCGTCCCGTCGGGCCGCCGAGAATGCAGCTGTCTACGCCCGGAAGCGGCTACCGGCGCTGACGATCTTGTGCCAGGGCGATGCTCAGTTGCCCGACCTCACTCGGCGCTTCATTCAGGACGAAAAGGCCAGCCTCTTTGGCACGTTGTCACTGTGGCAGGGTGTCGACGTGCCGGGCGCAACCTGCCAACTCGTGATCATCGACCGGATTCCATTTCCTCGACCCGATGAGCCGCTGACGGTGGCTCGCCAGCGTGCCGTCACTGAAGCTGGGGGAAATGGCTTCATGAAGGTTGCCGCGAGCCACGCCGCACTGCTGTTGGCACAGGGTTCGGGTCGGCTCATCCGTCGTCTCAGCGACAGGGGAGTGGTGGCCGTGCTGGATCCGCGCCTGGTTACCGCGCGCTATGGCGCCTTCCTGAAGGCGTCCATGCCCGATATGTGGCAGACCACTGATCGACAGGTTGCGATGCAGGCCCTGCGCCGCCTCTCCGGCCACTCATAAGCAGCTGGCCTTGAGCGGTGCTCAGCTAGCGCAGGGCCAACAGACCCGCACCTGGCGGAGGTGCCGATCCTCTGGCACGCTTGCGCTATGGAGCACACGTACGATTTCGACCTTGCGGTCATCGGCTCGGGTCCCGGCGGCCAGAAGGCTGCAATCATGGCGGCCAAGCTCGGCCATAAGGTGTGCATTGTCGACACCAAGGGGATGGTCGGGGGCGTCTGCGTCAACACTGGCACGATCCCGTCCAAAACTTTGCGTGAGGCCGTCCTCTACCTCACGGGCATGCAGCTTCGGGACCTGTACGGGGCCAGCTACCGAGTCAAAGAAGAGATCACCATCTCCGACCTGCTCGCCCGGCTGCAGCACGTGGTCGGTCGCGAGACAGAGGTCATCCGTTCGCAGCTGATGCGCAACCACATCGAACTGGTGCCAGGAACTGCGAGCTTCCTCGACCCGCATACGCTTACCGTCGATATCGAGGGCGTGGGGGCACTCCGCACCCTAACTGCGAACTACGTGGTCATCGCGACCGGTACCGTGCCGGCCCATCCGCCGCACGTCGACTTCGACTCGCTGCGTGTGCTCGATTCGGATCAGATCCTTACGTTGGACACCGTGCCTGGCTCATTGGTCGTCGTCGGTGCCGGCGTCATCGGCGTGGAATACGCGTCGATGTTCGCTGCCCTCGGCACCCGAGTGACGTTAGTCGAGAAGCGTGACAAGATGCTCGACTTCTGCGATCCCGAGATCGTCGAATCCTTGAAGTTCCATCTGCGGGACCACACCATGTCTTTCCGTTTCGGCGAGGAGGTTTCCTCGGTGGAGAGCTCAGGGCGCGGCACGATCACGACGCTCGCGTCCGGAAAGAAGATCGCTGCTGAGGTGGTTATGCACTCGGCGGGACGGCAAGGCAATACGGCCGACCTGAACATCGATCTTGCAGGGCTCAAAGCTGATCATCGCGGACGGCTTGTGGTGAACGCGAACTATCAAACTGAAGTGCCGCACATCTACGCGGTCGGCGATGTGATCGGTTTTCCTGCACTCGCCTCTACCTCGATGGATCAGGGCCGCCTTGCCGCGGCGCATGCCTTCAATGAGCCAGCCAACGAGCTTCGAAGTCTGCAGCCGATCGGCATCTACACGATTCCGGAGATCTCGTTCTGCGGTAAGACTGAAGGAGAGCTGACTCGTGAGTCGGTTCCATTCGAGGTCGGGATTTCCCGCTATCGCGAGCTTGCGCGTGGCCAGATCATCGGAGACTCCTATGGCATGTTGAAGTTGATCGTGCATGCCGACACCCGGGAGATCTTAGGCGTACACGTCTTCGGCAGTAACGCCACGGAACTGGTTCACATCGGCCAAGCGATTATGGGCTGCGGCGGAACTGTGGACTATCTCGTCGACACAGTCTTGAACTACCCAACGTTGTCAGAGGCGTACAAGGTCGCAGCCCTCGACGTCTCGAACAAGCTTCGTGCTGTTGCCCGCTTCACGATGGAGATGGCGACTGGCGAACCCAGCATGCTCTAGTCTTACCGGCCCTGCCCACCGCACGGTGCTCAGATTCGACGCAGCACTGCCACGACTTTGCCCAGGATGGTGGCGTGATTCCCGTCGATCGGGTCGTAAGCCGGGTTATGTGGCTTGAGCCACACTTGGCTGCCCGTCCGCTTGAAGGTCTTGACGGTTGCCTCGTTGTCGAGCAGCGCAGCCACGATGTCACCGTTGTTCGCCGTCGGCTGCTGTCGGACAACCACCCAGTCGCCGTCACAGATCGCGGCTTCGATCATGGAGTCGCCTCGCACCTCGAGCAAGAACATCGTGCCCTCGCC
>DASUYM010000225.1:0-2916 GCA_036377435.1 Propionibacteriaceae bacterium | reverse complement strand
GGCTCTCGTGGATGTCACCCAACCACCAGAGCGCGGTACCCATCCCCTCCAGCGCTTCGGGAGACTCGTGCTCGGCGAGGATTCCGGTCAGTTGTTGCCGCGCTTGCTCCCAGCGTCCGAGCGCCAGCGACTCCGCCGCGGATCCAAGAGCTCCGTCCGCCTCCATGGCACCATCATCCGCCGCCTGAACGCCGACTCCTCGGGTCAAGTGGCGCGAAATTAGGTCACTTGACCGATGCTCAGACCCGCTGCTGGCGAAACCATGGAAACCAGCGCAGCCGCAGCCATACCGAGGAGGGGAGACCGTGACCGAGACGTTCGATATCACCCGCGAGCAGGCCGAGGCGTACGAGGAACTGTTCGTGCCGGCCCTATTCGCCCAGTGGGCACCACTCATGATCGACATCGCCCACATCGAGGATGGTCAACGGGTGCTCGACGTCGCGTGCGGCACTGGGGTCGTGGCGCGCGCGGCGGCGGACCGAGTTGGGCGTTCCGGATCCGTCGTCGGACTTGACCTCAATCCAGCGATGCTTGAGGTCGCGGCTGGGACCCGACGTGACATCGAATGGCGGCAGGGCGATGCCGCGAACCTGCCCTTCGAGGACAGCGAGTTCGATGCCGTGCTGTGCCAATCTGCGCTGTTCTTCTTTCCGGACGTTGACGCCGCGGTTGCCGAAATGGCACGAGTCGTACGGCCCGGTGGGGGGGTCGCTGTTCAGACGTATGCCAGCCTCGACGATCAGCCCGGCTTCCTCGAACTGGACGCCGTGGTCCGCCGGATCGCTGCTGCGGACGCCCTGCAGCTACTGGACATCTACTGGTCTCAGGGTGACCTCTCCAACTTGTGCAAAACGCTGTCGAGGGCTGGGCTCGACATCGTGGAAAGCAGGACGACGCTCGGGACGGCGATGTACGGCTCCGTCGAGAATCTGATCGAGACAGAGGTGAAGGGAACCCCGCTGGCCGACCGGCTCAGCGACGACCAGATCTCACAGATCCTCGCGGAGTCGGGCAACAGCTTCGCGAAGTTCCTGACGCCCACGGGCGAGCTGAGGATGCCAATCCGGGCGCACCTAGTGATGGGCCGCAAACGCTAGCCCCTTACTCAGCTGTCCCCAGCCCGTACTCATGTGTCCTGAGCCTGTCCTCATATGCCCTGAGCCGGTCGAACCGCACCTCTTCGGGTAGGGATAACCCGACCTGGAACTGGCCCGATAGCCTGATGGTGGCTTCGACGCCAATTGAGGAACGTTAAGGACATGACAAATCCTGACGTCCACACTAAACCTGCCACCGAAGTACTTGATCTTTATGACGTCCTCCCGGAGCGCGGCGACGCCCTGCGCGGCCGCGCCCGTCCGATGGAGGATGATCCAGTGACGTCCATGATCAAGAGCACCGGGCGCAACCTGGCGGTGATCATCGGAATGTTCGCCGTCTCGCTCGCCGCCTTCGCTGCCTGCACGACCCTGTTCAGCCTCGGAGTCGGGCTGCTCGTGTTGGTCGTCGGCCTGTTCATCCTGGTCGCATGCCTCGTGGTCGCCGGCTGGTCGTCGCGGATGACGATGGCTCTGCTCGGCTACGCCGGGATCACGCTGCCGCGTACCCGCTATCCGGCGGCCGGACCGGGATTTCGTGGGAAGCTGCGGCGGCTGGCGTACGCCCAATCGTGGCGCGATCTGCTGCACGTCCTGGTCAACTTCATTCTCAGCGTCATCACCTTCTCATTGGCGTTGACATGGGTCTTTGGCGGGCTCGGCGGCGTGACGTATTGGTTCTGGAGCCAGTGGCTGCCGGAGGAGTCCAACAGCGGTCTCGCAGACCTCCTGGGCTATGCCGGCCGGTTCGCCGACATCACGCTCAACACGGTGCTCGGCGCACTGCTCCTGATTACGGCTCCCTTCGTGCTGCGCGGACTCGTTCGGTTGCACGGCGCGGTGGCGTACGCCCTGCTCGTCGATGAAGCACCCGCCCTGCGGGAGCAGGTGAGCGAGCTCACTCAGAGCCGTACCGCCGCCGGCGAGGCTGAGGTGCACACCCTGCGTCGGCTCGAGCGCGACCTGCACGATGGCCCGCAGCAGCGGCTTGTCAGGCTCGGCATGGATCTGTCGGCCGCCCAGCGCCGGCTCGATGACGACCCCGCCCAGGCGCGTGCTTTGCTCGATGAGGCATTGCAGCAGTCGCAGGACGCCCTTGCTGAGATCCGTACGCTGTCACGCGGCATCGCTCCACCAATCTTGGCCGAGCAAGGTTTGAGGGCGGCGATCACCGCGCTGGCCGCGCGGGACACCATCCCGACCTCTGTCGAAGTGGATGACGTTCAGCTGCCTGACGTCGCGCAGAATGCGGCATATTTTGTGGTGGCAGAAGCTCTGGCCAACGTAGCGAAGCACAGTCGGGCACGGCAGGCCGCGGTCGAGTTGCGTCGCGTCGGCGCCCTGGCGGTGATCAACATCACCGACGACGGGATCGGCGGCGCGTCGCTGGCGAAGGGTCACGGTCTTTCCGGCCTCGCCGACAGGCTGGCCGGGGTCGATGGGACCTTGACGGTGTCCTCACCCGCGGGCGGACCCACCCAGCTGACCGCAACCATTCCGCTGCCGCCCCGGGCGTGAGCGTCGGGCATCGCGCGCCAACGCGTGGGGGGAGCGATGAGCGAACGCCCTGCTGAAGATGCCTCAGCAAGTGTCGTGCCTCCTAAGTTCCTTTGCGGTTGGCGTCGTTCAGGTGGGTGCATCGCAAGGCCGACGAGGGAGGCATACCGGGTCGTATGCCGACTGAGGAGAACGCCGCGAGGTGCGTGCCTGGGCGGCGAGAACCGTTAAGAGACTTAGGAGGCACGACACTGGTGTCGTGCTTCCTAAGTTCCTTTGCGGTTGGCGTCGTTCAGGTGGGTGCATCGCAAGGCCGACG
>DASUYM010000224.1:0-4075 GCA_036377435.1 Propionibacteriaceae bacterium | reverse complement strand
AGCTGGGCGGATGTTGACATGTCCAGTGTATCGAACTTGCGTTCGATTAGTCTAGGACGACGGGATGGAATGACGTGGCACCTGCCGTGCTCCGGCGGGCGAAGGAGTGATCGATCGTGTGACGTACGGTTGACCATCGTCGCTGTCGTGGGCAGGGGAGGTGTCGTGGTCGAGCAGTCGTTCCGTCCCCGACAAGGCGCCGCCGGCGGTCGTTTCGTCGTCAAGGTTCTGGGTACTTGATCGACAGACGGTGACGGCGCCTCCGGAGGGCCGCTTCCTGTCAGATTTCCTCGTCTGTCCAGAACCGGCAGATTCCCCGCTCAATGAAAATCATCACCTTGAGGGGCCACCACTGCCATGGACAACGCCTGGGCTTCAATGAGCCAGCACGAGCTTCTAGCGGAGCTGGACACCGTCGAGCGGGCCATTGGCCGCACGTCCACCTTCGACCGCCGGATCGATGAGGTCGGCCGGACCCGAGTACGCGTCAGTCGGGAACTGCTGGCGTTGGCGGAGCGCGAACACCTGATCGTCGCCGAGCTACGCCGCCGCCAGGTGCAGCTAGTGGCCTGATTCACCCACCCGAGCGTGATCATGGATAGCGACTTTCGGCGGACTGACTAGCCCGCCGCCGAGGCCATGAAGATCTTGGCGCCGGGCGCAACGGCGATGCTGACTATTGGCACGCCAGCACCCGCTATGCCCAGATCCGATCCGCTGGCCCGAGAAGCCCACGGTGTGCACGCCAGCACAGCTCGATGCCGTTGTAGCTGCCGCGATGCGGATTCTGGCGAACTCGGTCGTCGAGCTGGCCGCGATCGTCGTACGTCCAGACGCGTACACAGACTTTGCGGCCAAGATCATGCGCGTAGTTGCGCGGGGCAGCGTCGAACTCACCCGTCTCCGAGCCAGCAAGCGGCTGTAACCCGGCATGGGGTCCGATCCTGAGGCTCCGCCGGCTGGACCTGTACCTCCCCTGGGGAGGGGCGAACAGCGAGGCATGACCGGCGGGGCCGAGGCCCAACTGTAGTGAAATGGAAGCCCCGACGCGGAGCGTCCGGAAACTTCCATGGTCGAGGTATGTGGAGAACTCTGTGGGCGAAGCCTATGGACAGCTGAGACCCCACCGGCCCGGGCATATCGCTCTCGGGGATTGTCCAGTGAAGCTGTGGCCGGTGGGCCGGGGGCCGACGCTACTTCAGTTGAAGGTTCCGCGTTGGTGAACCCAACACAATTCACCTCGGCTTAACCGACTCACCAAGCAGTACCGAATCCCATGGCCAGCGGGGCGCCAACGATCACCACATCCGCCCCACTACCCCCGCGGTAGCCAGCACAGCCAGGCACGCCAGCACGGTGAAGCCTCCATAAAATTCGCCAGAATAAACTCGCCAGAATCAAGGCGAGCAGGCGGATGTGACCTAGTCGATGGCGAGTGCATCAGCCTCGCCGATAGCGGCTTCCAGCATCGCCCGTGCCCGTTGGGTGGATTCCCTCACGACGGCCGCTCGCGCCTTCGTCGCCGTTGGGCCTGAGTTGCAGATCGTCTCGTTTGGTCAGCCATACCACCAGCCGACGCGGCAATTCAGGACGGTACAGAAGCGCAACACCGCCCTGCAGCGCCGCAATCCCGAGCAGGAGGAACGAGACCCCCACGACTGTCCATCCGTCCAGTAACGCCGCAACACCGCCCAGCAGCGCCGCGACTCCGAACAGCAGGAACGGGATCCCCACCAGTGACCATCCGTCCAGTAAGGCCGCGACGCCACCCAGCAAGAACGCGACTCCGAACAGCAGGAAGGCGACCCCCACCAGCGTCCATCCGGCCAGTAAGGCCGCAACACCGCCCAGCGGGGCCGCGATCGCGAACATCAGCAAGGGGACGCCAAGCAATGTCCATCTGTCCAGCAGGAACGCGACCCCGAGTAGCAGGGCCGTGACCGGGCCCAGCAGCAGCGCGGCCCCGACCAGGGTCCATCCGTCCAGTAAGCCCCCGACACCGCCCAGCAGGGCCGCGACTCCGAGAAGCAGGAACGGAATCCCCACTAGTGTCCATCTGTCCAGCAGAGCCGCGACCCCAAGGAGCAGCAACGCGACCCCGAGCAGCCCGAACGCGACCCTAACCAGCAAATCCGCGACCAAGCCCACCGTCCGCGCATCCAGCGGGTTCGCGACCCCAAGCAGGAACGACGCCGAACCTACGAGCAAACAGGCTGTCCCCAAGGCGACATGGTCGAGGTCCGCGCGACTTCGCAGGGTCGACCACATGAGCATCACCCCAGCCTCCCAGAGGAATGCCACGGACAAGATCATCACGGAAAGGGGCCACCCAGTCACCGATCCCCACACCGTGACCGCCAGATAGCCGGTCAGCGCGAGCAAAGCCATGTCGCGAGCCCGCGCTGTGCGATAACGCTCCCGCCGCAAAAGGCCATTACCCGACACAACGACCAACAGCGCCGCAACAAAGACAGCCGGCGGAAGCCAGGCCCACTCCTGCGGCACAACGAATCCGCTGAGCAGATTAACTCCCACTCCAGCCACGACGGCCCCGATGAACCACTTGATCAAACGATCTGGATCGCCGGCGGGCACTCCGCCGGGATGCTGGTCACGCACATCGCTCAGTCTGAGGCAAAACGAGACATAGGCGGTCGACCTCCGCTCGGAGCGTTGACAATCCGAGTACCGGAGAACAACGGAGCCGGCGGATCGCTGATTGTGACAGTGTCGAACGCTAGAACTCGAGCCTGTGCAGGACGCCCGCGCAGTCATCAAGACGGCCGGCTGGCATCAGTGCAAGCGTCTTCGTTCGAGCGGCACCGGGGCTATGTGGCATCGGTGCTGGATCGCAACGCATTCGAAGCTCGATCGACAGAAAGCCCTATCCCTAGCCCGAAGACCCCGATATCTAACGGCTAGCTTGATAGGTCCGCGCGGACCGACCTAGGCACCCACAAGGTCTTGTGCCGCCTTCGACCCGAGCCGGGGCCGCCTTCACGACGCTACGGGGTAGCCGGCAAGCCTTGCACGTGCACCGCGCGAACATCCCGTCTGTGGGCCCATCGAGCGACCAAGGAGCGTCGGCAGGCGTGTGACCTGACTTGGCTCAAATTAGTGCGCACGGGCAGCCTGCTTCACGGTGGTGATCATGGTCCTGGCGGGGTCGTCTAGAGGTGTACCTGCGTGCAGGATGTGGTTGCCGGTCTGGACGGCGATGCTGCGGTAGGGCCGCAGGGTCTGGACGATCTTCTTGATCGACCAGCCGGTCTCGCGTTCGAGCCAGCGGCTGACGGCGAGGGCGGCCATCACGATGGTCAGGTGGGCCTCGATGGAGTCGCGTCTGTGGTGGTAGATCGGCCGGGCGCGCAGGTCGGATTTGGACATGCGGAAGCTCTTCTCGATTTGCCACAGTTGGTGGTATGCGCCCATCACGAACTCCGGCGTCGGGGATTCCAGGTTCGTGACATAGCCCTTCAGACCGGCCAGAGCGCGGGCCTTCGCCTCAAGATCACGATTGATAGTCTTCCTCGCCCCGGTGAGTTGGACGAACCGGTTCCGCTTCACTGCGGCCTGCCCGGCGACGGCCTTCTCGGCCTTGGCGATCTGGGCGTCGATGCCCTTCAACGTCCGTTTTGCCCGATCAGCGCGGAACTGGTAGAAGATCGTCCGTTTCCGCTGGTCGGCTTTGGGTCCCATCGTGGTGGGTCGGATGAACACCTGCTGGTCGGCGATGTTCTGGCCGGGATGCTCACGGCGCCACTGAGCGACCTGGTAGGGCACGTCGGGGATCTTCGCGCCCACGATGAACGTCAGCCCGGCGTCCTCCAGCTCCTTGCAGTTGGCCTCCGACATCATCCCGGCATCAGCGACCACCGTCACCCCTGGCAGGCCGTAGCTGGCCGCGAAGCTGCTGATCACCGGGATGATGGTCTTGGTCTCGGCGGTGTTTCCGTCGAAGGCGTGGACCTGCAACGGGACCCGCGCATATCGGTCAACAACCCCACAGTGATCTGCGGCTCCAGCCGACGTTCCTTGGAAAATCCGGGCTCGCGAAACCCGTCGCCCTGGTCGA
>DASUYM010000223.1:0-4600 GCA_036377435.1 Propionibacteriaceae bacterium | reverse complement strand
CGCGTCGCGCGGATCGCGCTGGTGATCCGCTGTCGTCGTCCTCGCTCGGAGACGGAGAAGCGTGTCTCCTCCCTCCTCCTCCGATCAGCGGCGCGCGATCCGGGGCAAATTGTCGATGGCAATCGGCGGGACGCGATCCGCTGGTTCGAAGCCGAGTATCTGGCCGAAGAAGTAGATCTGCGCTTCCGTTGCCGCCTTGATCGTCTCCGCCCTACGGAAACCGTGACCTTCGCCTTCGAACATGATCAAGGCAACCGGTAGGTGTTTCGTGCGCGCTGCGTCAGCCAGCATCTCAGCCTGCGTCGACGGCACCACCCTGTCCTCCGTCCCCTGCAGCAGCAGGATGGGCGCAGAGAGCTGATCAAGGTGGTGGATCGGCGACCGCTCGATGTAGATGGCGCGTTCTTCGGGATACCGCCCTACCAGGCTGTCGAGATAGTGGGCCTCAAACTTGTGCGTGTCGGTCGCCATCGCCTCGAGATCGCCGATCCCGTACTGGCTGACGCCCGCAGCGAAGTCATCGGTGCTTGTCAGGGCAGCCAGGGTTGTCAAGCCGCCAGCGCTGCCGCCCCTGATCGCCAGCCGGGCGGGGTCGACGAGCCGCTGCGCGCCCATTGATAACGCACCCGCGATGCAGTCCTGCGCGTCGATGACACCCCAGCGGCCCTTCAGGCGGTCTCGGTAGGCACGGCCGTAACCGGTGCTGCCGCTGTAGTTGACATCGAGAATGGCAAAACCGCGCGACGTCCAGAACTGATACGCGATCTTGAAATCGGGTGCAGCGAATGCGGTTGGACCACCGTGGGACAGCGTGATCAAGGGTGGCAGACTGCCCGCCGGTGCACTGCAGCCGGCGTTGATCGGGGGGTAGAAGTAGCCGTGGACGACACCCTGCTCACCAGTCCAACTGACCGGTCGTGCAAGTGATACCGATGCCGCATCCATGATCATCGCAGCGGAGGATCTGACTGCGGTCCAGTTGCCGTGATCGAGATCGAGGAGCGCGAGGGCCGACGGCCGGTCGGGGTAGTTGAGTACGGCGGCGGCGCTGCCCCCGCCGACGGCTAGCGAGGTAGCGGCCGTACGTGAAGGAGCGACGTGATGAAGTTTGCCGTCGGAGATTCCCAGTACAGCGATGCTCTGCTCGCCGCAGCGGTTGATGCTGCAGAGTAGATGATCATGATCGATGATCGCGTACGGCCGCTGGCCAAGTACCCACTGCGGTCCGCAGAACTCCGCCTCAGTTGTGCAGAGCGCCCGTACACCGTCCTCGCTCCACAGGTAGAGGTTCCACCAGTTCGTACGATCGGAAACGAAGATCAGCTTGTCACCCAGCCATCGAGGATGCACGGCAGACTCGCTTGGGCCGCCCGCGACGCATTGGCTGTTTACGACCGTCGTACCGTTTAGCGTCCCGACCATGATCGCGGTGGAATCCCACGGCATGTTCGGATGGTTCCACTGCGTCCAGGTCAATTGACCACTCGCCGAAAGCTCAGGGGTGGAGTAGAAATCGGCGCCTGCGCACAGCAGTGCACCTCCATCGGCGTTGGGACCATCAAGATCAAGAGCCACGATGGTGTTGACCGGATAGCCACCGCCGGAATGGTCCTCGCGTACCGCAATAACGAGTCCGCGCTCGGGATGGACCCGAATGTCGCCGAATCGGAAGGCACCCTCAGGCGTGATCGGCCGCCGCTCAGCACCGCCGGAAACTGCATACAGACGCCCGTCGCTGTACTCCGAATAGACCACGGTGCCCTCGGAGACGTGATACTCGCCGCCGCCGTACTCGTGCACTCTGTCGCGTACGTAGGCCGGTGCGGGCGTAACCTCGGTCGGCTTACCGCCGGCAATGAGCCGTCGCCACAAGCTGGCGCGGCCTCCTTCGTCAGCCCGGACCTCCAGCCAGTAGACGTACGGCCCATCGACCTGCACAGCGGAGAGTCCCACTGAAGAAGAAGTCAGCTGGTCGACGGAGATCGGAGAAACCCATGATCCGTACGGAGCAGTCGTCACGCGCTCAATTTATGAGCAAAAGCGTGCCGCGAGCGTCGGCGAATCGGGCGCCGCCGCACCGGGGCAGGCTAGCGAGGAAGGCAGCGGCCACCAAGCGCCAGCCTCAGCGAGCGGAGGGAGCAGTGCACAAGGAGCGAGCGGAGGCGTTCTTTCCTCTGCGAGCGACGAGGACGACGGCGGATTCCAAGCCCGATGCGCGAGCGGCGAGCAAAAAGGGGGCGCGCGTCGACTGCCACCTCTTGGTGCGGGTGTTGCCCATGGTGCAAGATAGGAGCACACCAGGTCCGCTCCGCGTGACTTGCCTGAGGCTGTTGGGGAAGGCAGCCCTCAGGTTGTCTTTGGTCTCGCACTTGGAGGATCTGGTCATGAGCACGACCCGTGGAGTCTTGTACATCCACTCCGCGCCGTCAGCACTGTGCCCGCACATCGAGTGGGCGGTCGGCGGCGTGTTTGGTATGCCCGTACGCGTTGACTGGATTCCTCAGCCGATTGAGCGTGCCTGCTATCGGACCGAGTACTCCTGGACCGGCCCTTGTGGCACAGCAGCCCGACTGGCGAGCGCCCTGAAGGGCTGGCAACGGATCCGTTTCGAGGTGACCGAGGAGGCCACCTCAGGTACTGAGGGTGAGCGCTACTCCTACACCCCGACGCTCGGCATCTTCCATGCAATCACAGGAATCCATGGCGACATCATGATTCCTGAGGACCGGATCAAGCACGCGATTGCCCTCTCCGCTCTCGGGGGGAAGGATCTCACCGACGCGCTGTACGCCCTACTCGGCCACGCCTGGGACGAAGAGCTCGAACCCTTCCGCTACGCCGGTGACGGTGCACCGGTCCGCTGGCTACACGAGGTGGTCTAGCTCCCTCACCTACGCCGTAGGTGAGGGAGCTTACAGCGGGATGTTGGTGTGCGCCCCGCGTTCGCCGGTGTCGGCCTCTCGAATCGCATCGGCTAGGGCCGATCGGGTCGCGTTGGGGGCCACGATCTGATCCACCACGCCGATCTCGACCGCCTTTTCGACACCACCGGCGATGCGCTCGTGCTCGGCGGCGAGCTCAGTCTCGAGCTGGGGGCGTACGTCGTCGGCGACCTCGGCCAGCTTGCGCCTGTGCAGAATGCGAACGGCGGCGATTGGGCCCATCACGGCGACCTCGGCTCCCGGCCATGCGAAGACTCGGGTGGCGCCGAGTGAGCGTGCGTTCATAGCGATGTATGCGCCGCCGTAAGCCTTGCGAGTCACCAGTGTGACCCGCGGTACCACTGCTTCGCCAAAGGCGTGCAGCAGCTTCGCGCCTCGGCGTACCACGCCGTCCCACTCCTGCCCGACACCGGGCAGATAGCCGGGTACGTCGACGACCACGACTAGCGGCACCCCGAAGGCATCGCACATCCGTACGAACCGGGCTGCCTTCTCCGCGCTGAGCGAGTCCAGGCAGCCTCCGAGCCGCAGGGGGTTATTCGCGATGACACCGACACTGCGTCCACCAAGCCGTCCGAGCGCAATGGTGATGTTGGGAGCCCAGCGGGCGTGCAGCTCAACGGTTGAGCCGCGATCCAACAGGCCATTGATCAGTGGATGAACGTCGTAGGCCCGCCGGGGCGACTCAGGCAAGAGCGCAGCAAGATCAACATCTTTCACTCGCATGGTGGTCAGACCCTGGCTGGCCAGCAAGGTCGCCAAGGCCCGGCCTTGCTCGATGGCGTGCAACTCGTCGTCCGCGACCAGGTGCACGACACCTGATCGGCGCCCGTGAGTGTCGGGCCCGCCGAGCCGTAACATGTCGACATCCTCACCCGTGACCGAACGCACAACATCAGGGCCGGTGACGAAGATCCGACCCTCCGGCGCCAAGATCACCAGGTCCGTCAGTGCCGGTCCGTATGCCGCACCGCCAGCTGCGAAGCCCAACACGATGGAGATTTGCGGGATCTTGCCGGAGGCCTGAGTCATCGCATGGAAGATCCGACCGACCCCGTGCAGGGAAAGCACGCCCTCGGCAAGGCGGGCGCCACCGGAGTGCCAAATCCCCAGAATGGGCACCCTGTCGTGCATCGCGCGCTCATAGGCCCGCACCACCACGTCGCAGCCGTTCATGCCCATTGCGCCACCCATGACGGTGGCATCCGAGCAGAAGGCGACCACCCGGCAGCCGTTGATGGTGCCGGCAGCGGCCAACATCCCAGAATCGTCATCTGGCGTGATCAACTCGACCGAGCCCACATCTAACAGGGCCTGCAGCCGGAGGTTTGGATTGCGGGGGTCCTGCTCGCGTGGAAGCTTGATCTTCTTGGACGCAGCGCCAGCAGCAGGGGCTCGCGTCGCATGCGGGGCGGGTGCGGTGGTGGTCATCTCAAGCCTCCTGTGGCGTAGGCGTTGGTGAAGGCCACGGCGACGTTGTGACCGCCGAAGCCAAACGAGTTGTTGATCGCCGCAAGGTCACCGCTTGGCAGGTCGCGCACTTTCGTTGCGATGTCGATACCAAGATCAGGTTCTGGATTGTCCAGGTTGATAGTGGGCGGGACCTTGCGGTGATAGAGGGCCAGCAGGGTCGCGAGTGATTCGAGCGCCCCCGCGCC
>DASUYM010000222.1:0-17130 GCA_036377435.1 Propionibacteriaceae bacterium | reverse complement strand
AGCTGCCCTGTGTCTTGCGCTTGTATCGGCCGCTGTCCTCATCCTGATACCGCTTGCGGTGCTGATCAGAACGAGTTGGATGGAAGGTCGTGACCGGCTAGCGAACATCGTCAGCAGTCCTGGATTCGGGTTAGCCGTTGCGCACTCGTTCGAGCTTTCGGCAGCGGCCACCCTCCTTGCAGTTCCGGTCGGTGTGGCTATTGCTCTGGCGCTGCGAGACCCGCAGTTGCCAGGCCGCGCCTTCTGGCGCGTGGCGGTGCTGCTACCGCTCCTGATACCCGATTTCGTTCTGGGTTACAGCTGGCTGATGGCGTACGCGCGTGCTGGCCTCACCAGCGAACTGTTCGGACTCACCTGGGCCAGCATCCAGGGCCCGGTTGGCGTCTCAGTCATCGTCGCCATCAATGCCGTGCCCCTGGTTTATCTGATCATCACCGTTGGCCTCGTGACTCGCGCGGAGCCGACAACCGAACGCGCCGCGCGAGTCTCCGGAGCAGGTCCCGCGACGGTGCTCCGGACCATTACGCTGCCGCTACTGGCACCGGCGATCGCCACGGCCGCGGTGCTGGTCTTTGTTCTCAGCATGGGTGCATTTGCGATACCGCAGGTGGTCGGCGCGCCGGCGGGTTTCGGCACCATGACGACCCGCATTTACACCGCCCTGGCTATGGGAAGTAACCCGCAGGGCTTCGTGGAGGCGGTCACACTAGCGGTGCTGCTCGTGGTAGTCACATTGATCGTCGTGGCCTCGGCCGAGAGGTTGCTCGGTGAGCGACTTCAGCTTGGCCGTACGGCAGCTCGTGACACAGACTGGCCGAGCAGCCGCCGTACCACGCGGGTCACCGTCACGATGGCCATGGCTCTGTATCTCACGATAACCAGCGGCCTCCCCCTACTCGCGCTACTAAGCGCGGCCGTTACCCGCGCGATTGGGGTGCCTTCGACGCCGGACAACTGGACCATGGACAACTTCCTTGCTGTTCTGACTCCGCGGACCGGTTACGCGCTCGGCCGTAGTCTGTTTCTTGCCCTGGCGGCGGCGTCTGTCCTGATGGTGCTCGGCTCCCTGACGGCGGCACTCGGTCGGACACGTGGCGGGCGGAGTCTGAGCGTCTTGATAATGCTTACCCTGGTGCTGCCCGGATCTACCCTGGCGATCGGCTTGCTGATCGGCTACGGGCGTTGGCTCGCGGATACGGTTGTGATCATCTTGATCGCGTATCTGGCCAAGCTGTGGGCGCTGGCACATCGGCCGATGTCCGCGGCGGTTGACCGGTTGCCGTTGGCCAGCCTGCAGGCGGCTCGGGTGAGCGGAGCTGGGCTGCCGACCGCGCTGCTGACAGTGGTCGTTCCGCTGCTGCGCCCAGCCCTGCTCGCGGCTTGGGGGCTGTGTTTCTTGACCGCTCTGCACGAGGTGACCATGTCGAGCTTGCTCTATGGTCCGGGTAGCGAGACGTTGGCCGTTGTGGTGCTGAACAGCGCGGAATTGGGCAACGTGGGCGCCACGGCCGCGTTGTCAGTGCTCGTCACCGCCATCGTGGTGCTGCCCGGTGCGGTGCTGTGGGTGTTGAGTCGGCCCCATGCTCAGAGACACAGTGCGCATAGGGCGAGGTCGGCATAACCGCGTGTCGAACCTTCTCGAACTGCGCGACCTGTCGATCAGGTACGGCTCGACCCAAGTCCTCAACTCGCTGAATCTGACCGTCGGGGACGGCGAGGTCGTTGCGCTGCTCGGCCCGTCAGGCTCCGGCAAGTCCACCCTGCTGAACGCAATCGCCGGATTCCTGCCCATCCACAGCGGCGAGATCATGCTCGCTGGACGGACGGTTGCGACGCCGGACCACAGTGAGCCGCCAGAGCGGCGGGATATCGCATTCGTCTTCCAGGACTACGGACTTTGGCCACACCTCACGGCCCTCAACACCGTCGCCTATCCGCTGCGCCGCCGGGGCGTACGCCCAGGACCGGCGCGAGATCAGGCCCGGGGCATCCTGAAGCGACTCGGCATCGGTGGGCTCGCGGACCGGAAACCGGCCCAGTTGTCGGGAGGCGAACAGCAGCGGGTGGGCCTTGCCAGAGCGATGGCCCGCGACGCTGCGATCTATCTGTTCGACGAGCCGACGGCCCATCTCGACGCGCCCTTACGTGACGTATTCCTCGCTGAGCTGGCGGCCCGGCGGCGCGAGTCCGGCGCCGCAGCCATCTACACCACCCATGACGCGGCCGAGGCTCTCGGGCTGGCCGACCGGGTCGCCCTGCTGGTCGGCGGCCAACTGATACAGGACGGCTCCCCGCAGCAGCTGTATGCGGAGCCGGTCAGTGTGCAGGCCGCCCGCCTCACCGGGCCCGCCTCAGTTCTATGCGGCAGCAGCGGCCCTCTGCTGGTTCGGCCCGACTGGGTCCGATTGGGCGGGGATCGGAGAGGTGTGGTCGTCGACGTCTGGTTCCGCGGCTCGTACACCGACTACATGCTGCGCACCTCCGACGAAGAACTGCTGCTTCGTACGGCTGCTCCGCCGGCGCACCAACGTGGCGAAGAGGTTAGCTGGTCGCTGGACCGTTGCTGGCCGCTGTCCGATTCCGAGGCGGCCTGCGACTAGCTATTGTCAAGAAGTGCCGCTGAACCGGCGTGCAGGTTGCCCTCGTTCACGATCCGGAGATGGCGGAGCGTGAAGTCGCGGAGGTAGCCGACCTGCCGGGCGGTGAGCCGGTCACAAATCCATTCCCAGTGCAGCGAAACCCAGTCGCCTGGTTGCAGATCGCCAATCATGCCGACGCCGTGGATGGAGCGGACGACCGTCTCGACCTCTGGTTCTCCCATGCCGAGCAGGTGACCGTCCCAGGTGAGCGAGCGGGATTCGACGACGACCTGGTCACCGGTGATCGCGCGGACCTTGCCCCAACGAATCCGGCACCGGTCGAGCACCGTGAGTGCCTGCTTGGCCTTCCGGCCGTCGCTCAGCAGGCCGGTCCAGGGATAGATGCAAAAGACAGCGAAGCTGTGGTGTGGCACGCCGCCGGCTAGAACGCTCGTGGTAATAGTGGCGAACTTGCCGCCGGTGATGCGGCGGAACCGCTCCTCCATGGAGTTGCCGACAGCCTGAGTGGAAACCTGGTCTAGCCGCGGGCTGCCGACCCAATAGGCCTCAACAACCCGAGTGTCGAGAGGATCCCGCAGACCGGTTGCCGAGGCGATCAACTCTAGGTACGGCCAGGCGCCGGCGAACTGCTGCGCGAGGATCCGCAGCCCGCGGTCGTCGGCGCCGGCGACCCCGTACTCGAAGAAAGCAGCGGAATCATTCGGTCCGCAGTAGCCGTGGGAGTTGGGCGGGAACGCGTAACGGGCGAAGAGCACCGGCCCGGGAACACCGGTACCGGCCCGCCCGCCGGTTGGACGCTGCGTGGCGGTCACGGCTCGGGTCTGCCCATCAGTTCCAGACCGGCCAAGGTTTCCCGGGCAGCCTCCTCGTCGATGCGCTCCATGGCGAAGCCCATGTGGATCAAGACCCAGTCGCCCGGGTTCAGCGCCTCCTGGTCGAGATCCAGCAGATCCAGGTTGATCCGACGCCGAGCGCCTTGAACGTCGACCAGGCCCAACTGACCTTCGTGGCCAGCAAGGACTTCAACGACCTGACCGGGAATTCCGAGACACATGGCAGGCCCGCCATCACTTCCTGGCCGCGGCTGCTGGCACCGCAGCCAGCCAGGCATACCAAGCGTCAATATTCGCCCCTGTCCGGGCGGACAGCGGCAGCACCGCTACTTCGGGCCGTAGCGCTCGCGCCTCCATCGTCAGTCTGTCCATGTCGAAGTCGACGTACGGCAGCAGGTCCGTTTTGTTGATCACGATCAGGTCGGGAGCGCTGAACATGTGTGGGTATTTTCGTGGCTTGTCGTCGCCTTCGGTGACCGAGATGATCACGACTCGGCACGCTTCGCCGAGATCGAACAAGGCAGGACAGACGAGATTGCCGACGTTTTCGATCACAACGAGACCACTCTGCGGCGCCAGCTGATCGAGGGCTCGGTGAATCATCGCTGCGTCCAGGTGACAGCCGGCACCGGTGTTCACCTGTACGCTGCGGGCGCCTGCCGCACGGATGCGTTCGGCATCGGCCGTGGTTTCCTGGTCGCCTTCGATGACGCTGAGAGTCAAGCCCGAGTCACGGATCGTTCGTTCCAGCAGCGTGGTCTTGCCGGACCCTGGCGAACTCATGAGGTTGATCGCTGCGAGGCCACGCGAGCCGAGCCATTCCCGGTTGTGAGCAGCCAAATGATCATTCTTTGCCAGAATTGCCTGCTCCAGCCGTACCGTGTGTGTTCGATCATGATCGTGACGATGCTGCCCGTCATGATCATGATCGTGATCGTGGGCCGGCAGCTGATCGTCGGAGAAATTCAGATTGCGCCCCGGAACGCTTACTCGGACCTCGTCGGCGCCGCAGCCACAGGTGGCACACATCTACTCCACCTCCACACTTACTAGTACAAGCTCGCGACCTGCTGTCACCTCAACATTGGCGCTGCCGCAGTCGCATAGCAGCACAAGATCATCTCGGTCGACATCTCTGCCGCAACTTCGGCAATGCACCCGGCCTCGCGGCTCGTCGATCAACAGCTGCGCGCCCTCGAGAGGAGTGCCGTGAGCCGCCAACTCAAAGGAAAACGTCAAGGCGTCGGTGAACACACCCGACAACTGGCCTACCTGCAGCTGGACCGAACGTACGGCTTGATCCCCGATCCTGGTCTGGACGGCCTCAATGATGCTCTCGGCGATCGCCAGCTCGTGCATCTTGGCCTCCCGAATCACCATAAGTCGATACTTTATGTCTCGCAATCGGCTCGGCCGGACGCTCACAAGATGCAGGCGAGCCCTTCGACAAGCTCAGGACGGCACTGTCGGGGGGCAACACGCGGCCTTACAGCGCGTCTCTCCGCACAAGTCCACGAATGAGAGCGGATGCCGCGGTTTTGGGCCCCATTCGTGGCTATGTGCGGAGAAACGAGTCGGTGGTCGGGTTCGCATAGACCGGCCCGACACCCTGTCTGGGATCCAACAAGAACTCCAGTGAATTGCTGAGGTTGCGTTGAGCCGGCTCGCTCAGCCCCAGCTGCAATTCCCACTGGTAACCACGGATCGCCAGAAGGTGAACGTTCGGAACACCTCCGAAGCACTGTTTCGTCGTCGCCAGAAGCGTAGGCACCGACAGGGCGTGGGAGGTGAAGCTGAAGTCGAGCTTGGGCTCGGGGCGACTCAGCGCGAAGGATGTGACAGTCGGATCTCTCGTCGCGTCCACGAAGAGCACCCGCGCGTACTCGCTGATGAGGCAGGCGTCCTCGAGATTGAGCTGAAAGGTACGGCGCAAGTCGGCGCGCATCGGACACCCAAGCGCCTCGAGATGGTCGATGAATGCCCAGCCGAGGCCGTCATCTTGCCGCGCAGCGTTGCCGATGCCGTAGATCAGTGACGACGGGTCCTCGAGCAACTCGCGCGCGGGAAACGCCGGGTCAGCGTACGCGCTCACTGAGCACCCGACCTTCGGCGTCAACGACCGTGACGATCAACGGCATCTCGCCCAAAGCATGCGTGGCGCAGCTCAGGCACGGATCGTAGGCGCGGATACCCACTTCGATGGCGTTCATCATGCCTTCGGTGATTTCCGTCCTGCCGCCGAGATAGTCCTCCGCGACGCTGCGTACCGTCCGGTTGAGCACCTGGTTGTTCTGCGTGGTGGCCACGATGAGGTTGGCGAATGTGATATTGCCTTCGCGATCGGCGCGGTAATGGTGCAGCAGGGTCCCGCGCGGCGCCTCCACCACGCCGACCCCGTCGCCGGTCCAGGCGTCGGCCGGCGGCGTGACCACCAAGTCGTCTTTCTGTACGTCCGGATCGGCAAGCAGGTCTCTGACCACCTCCGCGGCGTGGACGATCTCGATCGCTCGCGCCCAATTCGTATGCAGTGTCATGTTGTTCGCGGGACCACCGGTGTAGGCATGGAACTTCTCCAGCGCCTGCTGCGCGAGCGGGGTCGACAGCGTCTTGGTGACGTTCAACCGAGCGAGCGGACCCACCCGCACCGACCCCGCGTCACGGCCGAGATCGGTGAGGAAGGGAAACTTCATGTAGCTCCACTTCTCGACACCCTCCGAGAAGTGGTCGAGGTAATCGTGACAGGAGAACTCCTGGACGACGTTCTTGTCGCCGTCGACGACCCTCAGCTTGCCATCGTAGTAGTCGACGTTGCCGTCGTCGTCGACGAGGCACATGTTGAGCGCAGACACGTTGGCGAATCGGTCCACCTCTGAACGGTGCTTCTCGTGGAAGTTGTAGAAGGTTTCGAGGCCGAGTGCTGCTTCCTCGATCACCTGATCGGCCGAGAGAAGTCCGTCAGCACCCTTCAGGAACCGATCGACGTCGGCTGCGGTCAGGCTCTTGTTCACACCTCCGGGTACCGATGAGATGCCGTGCATCCGCTTGCCGAAGACCGCTGTGAGCACCTCCTGACCCCATTTGCGCAACATCACAACTCGCTTGACCAGCTCGGGATCCGCCTCGATCAGTCCGATGACGTTGCGCTGTTCGGGTGGAGCGTCGATGCCGAACAGCATCTCGGGAAACGCGAGGTAGAAATAGGCGGTAACGTGCGACTGCAGCATTTGGGCGTAATGGCCGAGACGGCGCATTTTCTCCGCAGTGGGCGTCAGGCTCCTCCCCGACGCGGGCCCGACTCCGACCATCTCGTCGAGCGCCTTGGCGCCGCCGAGGTGATGACTGACGAAGCAGATGCCGCAAATGCGCTGCATCAACACAGGCGCCTCCCAGAAGGGATGGCCCTGAATGAATTTCTCGTATCCGCGAAATTCGACGACGTGCAGCTTGGCGTCGACGACGTTGTGGTCATCATCGAGTTCGATGACGACCTTCCCATGTCCCTCGATGCGGGTGATGGGATCGATGACTAGCTTGGTAGTCATGTGAGGTTCTCCCTCATGTCAGTCGAATTTGTTGAGCGCCTTGGGCAAGGCGACAGGCCGGCCGTTGATGAGGTCGTCGAGTACCTCAAAGATGGCATCCGCCGACGGTGGGCAGCCGGGAATGAAATAGTCCATTTTGACCACCTCATGGCACGGATACACCTTGGTGGTCAGAATGGGGATCTCTTGGTGGAACGGGATGACGGGCTCGGCACCGGCGACCGCGGTCGGGGAGTGGGTGTAAGCCTCCGACAGGCAGTCCTCGAGTTTTTCCATGTTGCGCAGCGCCGGGACGCCACCCCAGATCGCGCACGCACCGACCGAGATGAGCACCTCGCAGTTCTCCCGAAAGTGTTTGAGCGTCTCGATGTTCTCCTCGTTGGCGACCCCGCCTTCGATGAATCCGATCGCGCAACGTTCGGTGATCCTCTTGATGTCGGTCAGCGAGGAACGCAGGATCGTGATCTTGTCCAGCAGGGCCAGCAACCGCTCGTCGACGTCGAGGAAGGACAACGTGCATCCCCAGCAGCCGCAAAGGCTGATCATGGAAACTTTGATCTTTTCTGCGCGCTTGGCTGCTATTTCCGGGGTCAGGTGGGTCGCCGGGAGTTCATGTGAGGCAATCGATTTCGTATCCGATGCAGTCATGTGGGGTGCCTTTCGAGAACCCGGTCACGCACCGATTCGATCTCGTACAACCGTCGACCGATGGGTACGTCGTAGCCCACCCGCTTTTCGAGGATGGTGCCAACCGGGCAGATATCCACGGCTTCTCGTACCTGTTCGGGCGGCATGGCGTTGGCGAGTTCGACATCGATCTCGATGCGGGCGTTTGTGCCGCGCCCGCTGATGCTGAAGATCTTCTTGCCGGTTGCGCGATCTCGAATGAACTCGACGCAGCGCTGGCAGAAGATGCATCGATCGCGGTCCAGCCAGATCTTGTCAGAGGCGTGGTCCGGTTCGCGTTCGGGGAACTGGTAGGGGAAGCGCGAAACTTCCATGCCGACTTCGTAACCGACGGCCTGCAGAGTGCAGCGACCGCTTTTCTCACAGCTAGGGCAATTGTGGGTCCCCTCCGAGAAGAGTATTTCGACCAACGCCTTGCGCATTTCGGTGGTCTCAGCGTCGTTCACCTCGATGCGCATGCCGTCGGTGACCTTGACGGTGCAGGCAGGGACTACGCGGCCGTCGACCTTAACTGAACATGCGCGGCAGGTGCCCAGCGGGGGCTTGCCATCCAGGTAGCACAGGGTGGGGATGTAAATACCCGCCTCCGCCGCGACATCGACGAGGACTCTGCCTTCCTCAGTGGTGACGACAACGCCGTCGATCTCGATCTGGCTAGTCATCTCGACTCCTGTTCCGCCAGGTTCGCAAGGGCCTTGGGATAGCCGCTCAGCGCTGTATCAATGTCGAAGGACGCCAGCAGGCCGTCCCGATCATGGTGAAGCCGGCTGGAGTAGACCTCGGGGAACTTTTGCAGTGTCGTCAGGATCGGGTTGGGGGAAGTCGCCCCGAGCCCACACCGACTGGTCCGGGCGATGATGCCACCCCAGCCAACCATGTCGTCGAGATCCGATCGACCCGCCCGGCCGGCAATGACCAGGTCGACCTTGTCGCGCAGCTGCACGTTGCCCGCGCGGCAGGGAACACAGATTCCGCAGGACTCGTCCACGAAGAACTGCATGAAATCCCTGACTACAGAAAGGATGTCGCGTTGGGCACTGAAGACCATGAATGAGCCGTTGCAGGGGAGGTCGTCGTAGGCGAGTTTGCGGTCGGCGTCCGTGGCGGCGGAGACCATCTCCCCAGAGGGGCCGCTGATCTGTACGGCCAGGGGGTCCCTGGCGCCGACCATCTCGAGCACCTCCCGCAGGGTGACGCCCCATTCGATCTCATGAATTCCGGGGCGGTCGCAATCCCCGGAGACGCTGAGCAACCTGGTGCCTGAAGATCCGCTGATGCCCATGGCCGCAAACCAGTCAGCGCCCATCTCCATAATCCGGGCGACCGCGGCAAATGTCTCGACATTGTTCACGCACGTCGGCTTGCCCAGGAATCCGTACTCGACAGGGAACGGCGGCTTCAATCGCGGCGTACCGCGCTTGCCCTCACAGGACTCGATGAGTGCGGATTCATCACCGCAGATGTACGCGCCGGCGCCCATCTGGATGCGGAGGTCGAATCCATCGCCGAGCAACCCTTCGTCGCGAAGCTCGGCGAGCTGCTGTTCCAGATAGTCCCTGAGATAGGCATACTCGGCGCGCAGGTAGACGATGCCACGTGCAGCGCCAATAGCGTGGGCCGCGATGATCATGCCCGCGAACACCTGCTTGGGTGAGCGGGTGAGCAAGACGCGGTCTTTGAATGTTCCGGGTTCGCCTTCGTCGGCGTTGCAGATCAGATATTTCTCGTTGCCGACGGCCGCGCGGCACAGTTGCCATTTCGTGCCGGTGGAGAAACCGGCGCCGCCGAGGCCTCGAAGACCGGAATCGGCGATCGTCGCGATCACGTCCTCGGGTGTCATGGCCAGGCATCGGTCCACCGACACGCGATAGTCGGCTTCCTTGCTGAAGAAGGTGGGTCCTGAGGTATGAACTGTGGTGCGTGTGAGCGTGTCGGCGTACGCCACTTCGGTGCGAGACAACCCTGATGGATTGGCGATTTCTGCCGGGGACCGCCCCTGCTTCAGTTGCGAAATGATGTTGGCGACCGATGTGGGTGTGAGATCGGTGAACACCACCTCGTCGATCAGCATCGCCGGTTCCTGGTCGCTGAGCCCGATGCAGGCGGTATCGAATAATCCGAAATCCGGTGATGCCGGGCCGTCGAACCTCGCCCTCGTTTCTCGCTCGAGGGCGTCATACACCTGCTGATAATCGTGCAACTTGGCAATTGCGGTGTTGGCTAGATAAATGCGGTAGCGGCCCGACGGCGTGGTGTGAAAGAAATGGTAGAAGGACGCCGTTTCCAGGACATCCCCATCCGTCAGGCCTAGCCAGCCGGCTACCTCCTGTGCCGCATCGGGCGGAATATAGCCGTAGCCGTGTTGAATTTCCCACAGGATATCCATCAATTCCGTTCGGTCGTTGGCATGCCGACCCAGAATTGTGGCGATATCTGGAGCCACGATATCCGCACCCCACTAGTTGGAATAAAATATGAGGCGGAGTGCGAGCGAATCTTCCACCAACAAGAGCAGACGATTCGGTGCCTTACTGCTCCGCTACCTCAAGTCTGCGGGGCTAGCATCCTCGTCGTCAACGGAGCAGAGCCCAGAATCGGGGCGCGGCCTGGTCTTGGTGCGTCCACACAAGGGTGGCGTCGCTGGGCGGGATCCGCGCGGCCCTCCGGCTCGCCGCCGAGCTCGCCGGTCACAGCGGTGCCTGTCCCAACCGGGCGTCACACCTCGGCCAGCGTCCCAACTCAGCGTCGAGCTGCAAGCGATAGCTGCTCTGAAGGGAGGCGTTCACCGGGCTGATCAGTCGAGAAGAGGCGGGAGCCGAGGAGTCGACAGCAGAGCGTGAGTCGGGTTTCATTTAACATGTTGGTTAAACGAAAGGAGGACTTTGGATGGCCGGCACTGACCAGCTCAGCGCGGTGTTCTCAGCGCTCGCAGACCCGACTCGACGGGCAATCCTCGTCGAGCTGGCCGAACACGACGCCACCGTCACCGAGCTAACCGCTCTCCTCCCCATCTCGATGCCGGCGGTGTCGCGACACCTGAAGGTGCTCGAGCGCGCCGCGCTCATCTCGCGGACACGGTCGGGCAAGTGGCGCGGGAGCCGCCTCCAGGCCGCCCCACTGCGCGACGCGGCCGACTGGATCGATCGCTACCGGCGCTTCTGGGACTCCTCCCTCACCCGCCTCGATGCCCACCTTGCCGCGGTGCAGGCCGCCGAACGCGCAACGGACCGGATGGCCAACGACCCCAAGGTCCCCGACAACTAGGAGCTCTAATGGAAACCGAAACTCGGCAACTCGCTATCTCGCGCGTGTTCGACGCGCCACGTGAGCTCGTCTACCGAGCCTTCACCGATCCGGACCACCTGGCGGAGTGGTGGGGCCCGATGGGCAACTCGCTGCCGCGCGAGGAGATCGATTTCGACGTGCGTCCCGGCGGCTATCAGCGGTGGACGGAGGTCTCTGCCAAAGAGCCAGACCTTCGCATTCACATCTACGTCAACCTCATAGACGTCACAGACGGCGAACTGCTTGAGGGCGTCATGCACGTAGCCGGCCAACTGCAGGAGGGCATCGAGCCGTTCGCAACAAGATTCCGAGTCGAGTTCCACGACGAGGGCGAGGGACGCACGCGACTCGAGATCCGCCAGTGGCTCCCACCGCACCTGGCGGGCCCCAGCGAGCAGGGTTGGCTCGAGGCGTTTACCAAGCTGGACGCCGCGCTAACAACTGCCCAGATCGCGGCCGATCGTGAAGGTGTCGTGGCATGACCAAGCTGATCTACGTGACCAATGTGACTCTGGACGGCTACATCGAGGACGAGCGTGGCGCCTTCGCCTTCTTCCCGGTGGACGCCGAGGTGTTCCGGTCCCACACAAACCTCCTGCAATCCGCGGGCACGTTCCTTTACGGGCGGCGCCTATACGAAACCATGGCCCCGTGGGAGACCGACGCCACGCTAGCGGCACAGTCCGACCTCATGGCCGACTTCGCGACCGCCTGGCAGACAGCGAACAAGGTCGTCTACTCCACGACGCTGACCGCCGCGTCGACCGCCAACACCCGAATCGAACGCCACTTCGACCCCACCGCAGTGCGCGAACTGAAGGCCGCGGCCAGCAGCGATATCACCGTAGGGGGTGCGAACCTCGCGTCCGAGGCATTCAAGGCCGGGCTGGTTGACGAGTGCCAGCTGTACGGATCGCAGAACTGGCTGGAGCCGTAGAACGTGACGGCTAGCTCGCCGTACTTGTTGTCTTCCCGGCCGACTCGGTTGGGTGCGGCGACGAAGTAGCCGTTCGCGGCGGCGGCGGCGGGCTGCTCGATTTCCCAAAGCCGGTTGGAGAGTCCGGGTTTCGTGGCGTTCGGGTTAAAGACGATCTGGGCACCGTTCAGGCCGAGCTCGCGCCAGCCTTCCGGAAAGTGACGGTCGTAGCAGATGTAGACCCCGATCGGGCCGACGGCGGTCTGGAACACCGGGTAGCCGAGGTTGCCGGGGCGGAAGTAGAACTTCTCCCAGAACTTGTCGAGGTTCGGAATATGGTTCTTGCGATACTTCCCGAGCACGGTGCCGTCGGCATCGACTACCACCGCGGTGTTGTAGTAGACGCCCGGCTGCTCCTCCTCGAAGATCGGCAGCACCGCGACCATCGAGAGCTCAGCGGCAAGTGCTGCAAAGCGCGTGTCAGGCTGTTGGAGCACGGTCAGCATCAGGTGGGCGACGTCTGGCCGCGAGATGAACAGGCCGTGACGTACGTTGCGGTCTATCGCAGTCCGGTACGTGCCGGTGAGCGGTCCGTTAGTGAGCCGCGGTGGCCGGATCGCAGTCCAGTCCAGGCCGCCGTCGCTCAGCAGGTCCTCCATTGCGGCGAGGTCGCTGTAGTGGCGGCCAAAGATGCCCCGGATCAGAGGGCTGAGGAGGTAGCGCATGAGCAGGTCGTCGCCGGGATCGTAGCGGGGCGGGTGTGGTCGGTGGGTCGACGGCACGACCCCGACCGGCGCAGCACTGATCACCACGAGGCGGCGGCCGCCTGCACCGGCCATGGCCTGTGCGATGGCGGCCGTGGCGCGCGCGACGATCCCGGCCTCGGCTGCCCGGTGAGGGCCGACCGCGGAGACCACCGCGTCGACGTCGCGCAGCGCGTCGGCGAGAACCTCGTTGTTTGGATTGGCAAGGTCTTGTCGTACGACGCCGACGTGTGCGGGCAGCTTTGCCGGGTTCCGCACCACGGCCATAACCAGGTGACCGGCAGCAACGGCCTGGCTGAGGACCTCGCGGCCGACGTCACCGGTGGCGCCGAGCAGGGCGAGTTTCACGCGGCCATCCTGCGGAACGCCTTGGCATGGTCGGCGGCCCAGGTTGCGAAGTCGGTCGCTGGGCGGCCCAGGATGTCCTCGACCGTGTGGGTGATCGGAGCGGGCCGGTCTACGGCCTCGGCTTGGAGCAGCAGGTAGCCGGTGACGAAGCCTTCGGGGAAACCTTGAGCCAGCATGGCTTGGCGGGCCAGCTGTGGTGGGATCTCTTCGAATCTGATCGGCCGTCCGAGAGCTTGGGCCAGGGTTTCGGCGAGCTCGCGGGCCGACTGGGACCGGGGCCCGGTCAGTGGCACCTTTTGTCGGAGGAGCCGGTCGGTGAGCAGCGCCTCGACGGCGACCGCGGCAATATCACGCTCGTCGATCGGCGCGTGCTGCGAGGCGCCGTAGGGTGCGCGGATCACGTTCCCGCTGCGCAGCTGCGCCGCCCACAGGCCGAGGAAGTTCGACGCGTACTCGTTCGGCCGCAGGCTCACCCACTCCAGGCCGCTCGCGATCACGGCCTGCTCGAGCTCGGCGTTGAGGTCGCCGCGCCAGCGAGAGGGTTGCCGGGCGTGGTCTTCGTCGACGTTGGTAGCGGCGAGCGCGACGGCCCGGGCGACGCCGGCGCGCTTCGCGAGGGTCACGACCTTCGACGCGGCCGTCTTGACGGCACGGGCGTTGAGGAAGATCGCCGTGACGTCGTCAAAGCATCCCTGTAGGGAGTCTGGCCGGCTCGGGTCGGCCTCGACGACTTCGGCTCCGTCTGGCAGACCAGCGGTGTTCGGGTGCCGGCTGATGGCGCGGACCTTCGCGCCGCGGGCGAGCAGCTGGGTAACGAGAGGGCGTCCGACGTTGCCCGTCGCTCCGGTGATCAAGATCATGTCAACTCCTTGATGTGGCCTGTCGTAGCAAAGGACGGAAGTGCATTCAGGAAAGTGACAGCGCCACCCCCGGATCGAGTCGCCAAGAGGTCGCCGCCGTCTACCTGTCACGATGGGAGGTGCTATCTCGTCCTCGTGTGTATGACGGGAATCTGGACGGCGCAGGAAGTTGCGATGATCGATCTCTCCGGCGCAGGCGGTATCGTCGCGGCGGCGTGGCGAACCGACCGCGCGTACCTGATCGACCTCGCGTATCGGATGCTGGGCGATATCGGTGCGGCCGAAGACGTGGTTCAGGAGGCGTTCCTACGCCTGGACCTGGTCGAATCCGGCAAGGTGCGAGACCCTCGCGGCTGGCTGACCGTGGTGACGAGCCGGCTCTGCTTGGACCGCATCCGCTCCGCGCATCACCGGCGGGAGCGGCCAAGCGACACCTCGTGGCTCGACAGTGCGCTCAGCCTCAGCCAGCAGACGATGGTCGATCCCGCGGACCGGGTGACCTTGGACGACGAGGTGAGCGAGGCCCTGCTGATCTTGCTGCAGCGACTGAGTCCGGCCGAACGCGTTTCCTTCGTACTGCACGACGTCTTCCAGCTCCCCTTCGACCAGGTTGCGGAGATCCTTGGCAAGCCGTCGGCCACCTGCCGTCAGCTCGCCAAACGGACCCGCGCAAAGGTGGCCGCCGGCCCCGATACCACCAAGTCCGAGATGGCCGAGCACGAGCTGCACAAGATCTCCCAGACCTTTCTCGCCGCCTGCGCCAACGGCGACCTGCAGGCACTCACCGCTGTGCTGCACGAACAGGCCTGGGGGGTGGCCGACTTCACCACCGGCGATCCGCCGCAGCTCCGGCCGCGGCGTAGCAGTCAGCAGGTTCAGCGCGGCGCCGACCGCATCGCCCGGACGCTGCTGCGTTTCTTCGGCGGCAACGTCACCCTCGTCAGCGCACCCGCCGCATCCGGCCTTGCCTTCCTGGCGTTCCTGCAACGGAGGCCGTACGCGACCATCACCGCCTCTGTGGAGGACGGACTGCTGACCAACCTGCACGCTGTCGTAAATCAGGACGCGCTACGCGCAGCCAACTCGCCAATCTCTCGAGCTAAAGAATGAGGTGTGTCAAACAGCGGATCTTGAAATCGAGGAGGGGTACGCGAAACAGGTCGAGATCGTCAGTGATGACCGCTCAAGTCCTCGCAGCTGCTTACGGCTGAATGAAAGGCCGGTGTCGATAAGGGACTGGTGTCGACTAGGGAGATGTGATGAGGCAGCTGTCGATGAGGCAGGCGGCGCGGCGGTCGGCGTTGGATGCCCAGGCGGTACTGCGCAAGGAACGGGCCGACCGGGAACGCCGGCTCGGTGCGACACGAGGTCGCACGAGATGAGTGGATGCACCGATTGGAGGTTCGACTGATGTCGAAGGTGTAGTTCCTGGCCAGTGTCCATGGTCTGTCCCCGCCCTGACGTGCGTCGCCGGCAACGGCGGGGTGCGAAGCTCAGGGAAGAAGCCCAAGGATCCTCGTCCCATCCGGGGGTCACAGGCAAGGGGAAGACCGGACGGGTGAACGCGAGTGAACCCCCGATGATGCCTCGTCACGTTTGGGTCCCGCCGATGGGATGTGCCAGCGGGATGAAGGGACTGGCCGCTGGGAAGCGGCAGGTGCCGGTTGAATAGCGAGCCTTCAACCGGGAGGACACCACCGTCCCCGGGGTATAGGGGGCGCCCACCCCGGTCGTTTCTCGCTCGTGTGGAACGTGGGAACCCCGTCGAGATCCGACAGCGCTGCTGGCCGGTGGGCCGACCGTGAGGGAGGCTGAACCCTCGGCGGGAACAGGATGGCCAAGAAGCGAATGCCGGCGGCCGAAAGGCATCGGGAAAGCGGGACATACTCAAGGTCGACGACACCGGAACCGAAGGACAAGTTGGACGCCATAGCAATGAAGACGGCAGACGCGGCGCAAGCCGTTACGCCGGCCATCGCCGCGGCGAACGGACCGGAGGACGAGATCACCGACTGGTTGTCGATCGATTGGCAACAGGTCGAGGACGACGTACGGCGTCTGCGGCAGCGCATCTTCACGGCGACGCAGGCAGGGGACCTGGCCAAGGCCAGGAATTTGCAGAAGTTGATGCTCCGCTCCCGCGCCAACGCGCTGTTAAGCGTGCGGCGGGTAACAGAGGTCAATGCTGGCCGCGAGACGGCGGGCATCGACGGCAAGACGGCGCTGCTGCCACACTCGAAGGCCGAGCTGGCCGACTGGGAGGAAGGGCCACGGGGCACCGACCGACGCGCGGAACGTGACCGCCCCTCAAGACCTCGCCCTCCCGCCCCGCTCGGCAGTACTCAGTTGACCGCCAGCACGTTACGTCGGCGCTTACGGCCGGTAAAGCATCGTTATGTCCCAGGGGATGCGCTATCGGACCTCTCGGTCGCTTCATGGGGCGCCTTTCTGAGCAAGGAGAAAGCTGCGTGGGCATAGAGCCGATCGGCGCCGAGGTCGTTGAAACGGTGGTGGGCGTCGTGCGCCTGCTTCGGCGTGCAGCTGAGCTGGCATGGAGGCAAGCCGACTGCGGTCCCCGGTCATCGCATCAACTGCCCGCTTTGGGGATCGACTCTGCAGTGGACAAGGTATCCGGCGTGTTGCCCCGCACGGCCCAGTTGGATGGGCCCAGGGCAGTTGAGGAAAACCCAGCGCCGTCGGTTAAGAAACTTTCTGCTAGGCATATGCGGATCCGCTCGATCAGCAACGCTTTGCTGAAGGTTGCGTTCGACCGGGCCCGCTACGGGAGCCTCGATTAATCGAAGCTGACCAGTAATCAATTATGAATGCCGACGAATGGATTCGGGAGCAATTGGCGAATGCGCCGAAGCTAAATGATGATCAGCGTCGGCGTATTGCTCGATTGCTAAACGAACCGACTATGCGCGAGAAGGTACCGAAGCAGCGAAGCGCCTAACACAGCGGAAGGTACGAACGCATCTATGGAAGACATCGCGCCGATCACGTATTGGTCGGCGTCTGATCATTGAATGTGCCGGTTTGCCTGGGCCGGTCACCGCCCTCAACAATCAGCTGAAACTTAAGCCAGTCATTGGCTTTCATTAGCTTAGGCCAAAGTTCGACGTTGGCGAGTGCTTGGTCTATCGGACCGACATCATAGACACGCAATTTCATGCTGCGCTGAATAGCGGATTGGTTGCCTTCCTCCAGCGGCTACGAAAGGAAGGAGCGCAACTGAGGAAGGACTTTATTCGGAAGGTTCAAAAAGCTGGTGAGACTCCTTGAACTTATTTCC
>DASUYM010000221.1:0-5797 GCA_036377435.1 Propionibacteriaceae bacterium | reverse complement strand
CGATCCTCGTGATATCGAAGGTGCTCGCGAACCACCACTCGACCTCACCCGGTCGCAGCGCAATGTTGCCGAAGGGAAGGACTGCGGTCGCCACCCGCTCCCAACCTTTGAGCTCCCATTCGAAACACCACAGCAGAAATTCGCTCCAGGCTTGGCCAAGGACATGACCTGGTCGACATAGGCTGCGCGATCCTTGGTGCTGAGATCGTCGAAGGTGCCGTAGTCAACGAGCAAGTCAACTGACCGCTGGTAAATGGCTTTCATCGATGTCCTCTCGCTTGATGAACCAGCAGGTCGGCGACAACGGCGGCCGCCTCATCGACAGGCATCCCCGTCGCTTTGAGCGCACCAAATGTCGCTGGATGCAGCAGCCCTGCGGTGGTCTTTGCGAGCAGGTCGTCATCGCTGCCGGCGAGGGCCTGCTCGTACAACTGCCGAGTCGAGTCCCAGAAGGCGGCTTCGGCACGTGCCAGCGCCGGCACCTCGACGAGCTCAGCAGTGATCAAGCTCACCCGACAGCTCGAGCTAACAGCTGGGGACTTTAACCGATATGCAGTCGACGCGTCTTGGAGCTAGGGGCACGACACTAGGTGGTGTCTGTTCCGCTCTTGCTTTTGCGCGTGATCGCCGTGTACGCAAAGCTCAAAATCGCCGCTCCAGCGATGCTGATCACCCACCGGATCCAGTCGATGCCAAAGGTGTTGCTACCGCCGAGAAGCCCCCACACCCAGTAACCGATCAAGGCGCCGGCAACCCCAAGCAAAACCGTCACAATCCATCCGTATGCTTGCCTGCCCGGCATCACGATTCGCGCGAGCACGCCGATCACCGCTCCGAAGATGATGGTCCCGATTACCTCGAACATGACTACTCCTCTGCGGGTCAGTAGCTCGCTGCGCACTGGACGTTCTACATCTAGACAATATCCTCTGCCGGCTTCGGAGGATGAGCGGCGCACAGCTGCGGAGGAACCATATCCTGCCCTGCGAGGGGCGGAATCTCCCGAGATCTCACTGATCTCCGACACGAACTGCCGCCACTGGCCTGTCGACGGTTGCCCAGGTCGGCCTCGCGTGGACGCCTTCGTGAGAGCGCCGGACACTGGACGCATGGTGGACAGGCCATCGACCGACAACGTGGCGGAGCTGCTGGCCGCGGCGGGCGAAGCGCTCAGCGCGGGTCGCTGGGAGGAGGCCCGAGACGGCTTCAACGCGACCCTCGACATCGAAGAGTCCGGTGCGGCACTCTTCGGACTTGCCCTTGCCCTGTGGTGGTTGCGTGACCCCGTGAGCTCGGTCCGCCTTCAGGAGCGTGCGTTCGGGATGTTCCGCCGGGAGGGCGACAACGAGGACGCCTTCTTTACTGCGATGTATCTGTGCCTCGGCTACGACATGACCTTCGGCAACCTCAGCGCGTCGCGAGGCTGGCTGGGCAAGGCCGCCCGAGTCGTCGAGGACTGCGGACTCGATGCCCTTCGAGGGTGGGTGATGCTTTGCGAAGCCGTGACCCTTCACAACGAAGACCCCATTGCTGCTGGGGAGAAGGCTCGCGAAGCGCTGGAGGTGGCACGCGAGACCAATGATGCAGACCTCGACGTCTGTGCGCGAAGCGAGCTCGGTTCGGTCCTGGTCGAGCTGGGCAGGACACGGGAGGGCGCGGCGCTGCTAGACGAGGCGATGGCGGGGGCACTCGGCGGCGAGGTGCAGAACCTAGACGCGGTAGTGCTCGCCAGCTGCCGCACCATCACCTCATGCAGCAGTGCGGCGGACGTCAAGCGGGCAACGCAGTGGATCAGGGCGGCAACCGGCTTCAACGAGAAGTACGGGTCGCCGCACCTCTACACGACCTGCCGCATCCACTACGCCCGAGTGCTTCTCCTTTCCGGGCAGTGGGCGCTCGCCGAGGCCGAGCTACGGGCGGCGCTCTCGTTGGGCCCTCTTGTCGAGCCCGAGCTGCACGCCCAGGGGCTTGCGCTACTGGGACATCTGCGGGTGACTCAGGGCCGGGCCGGCGAGGCCGAGCAGCTCATCGCGGGCTACGAGCAGCACGCCGCGGTAGTCCCGGTTCTCGCGGCCATACGCGCCGTTCAAACCCAGTTCGAGGTCGCGGAGTGGCTAGTCCGACGACGCCTGGAGCTCCTGATGTCGAACTCGCTCGCCGCGGCGGAGCTGAGCGGACTGCTGGTCGAGCTCGAACTAGCACAAGGCAAGTCCCACGAGGCCTTGGCCGACGCTGAGGCGCTTTCCACCGCCACCTCACGCCTGGACGCCCCGGCCGTTTCAGCGCGGAGCCATTACTTGCTGGGCTGCGCGCTGGCTGCCGTTGGCAACGGCAGCGCTGTCCGAGAGCTCGAACAGGCCAGGATGACCTTCGTCGAGCTCGCAATGCCCTATGACGCGGCCCGTTCCAGGCTCGCCCTGGCGCGGCTGATACACGCTGCGGACAAGGATGCGGCGACCGAGGAGGCGAAGGGAGCGCTCGCGACGTTCGAGGAGCTGGGGGCGGCTCCTGATGCTGATGCCACTGCAGCGCTGCTGCGGGAATTGGGTGTGAAAGCAGTACGACGAGGCCCGAACGCACTCGGCGGTCTCACCGCCCGCGAGCACGAGATCCTCGCACTACTGGGCGAAGGTCTGTCCAACCGAGAGATCGCCGCGCGGCTCTTCATCACTCCGAAGACGGTCGAGCATCATGTCGGCCACGTGCTCACCAAGCTCGACCTGAAGCGCCGAGGCGAGGCCGCCGCCTTCGCCGTACGCCATCTGCCTTCGAAATAGGGGATTTCCCCGACGAACGTCGGTCGGGTCCGTCTGATGCTGAACCCATGACGGACAACGCAAGCCACGCGGTGGTGATCGGCGCGAGCGTCGCCGGCCTCCTGGCTGCCCGCGCCATCTCCGACCACTTCGACCGGGTCACGATCCTCGAGCGAGAGGTTCTCCCACCTCCGGGCCAGGGCCGCAAAGCCGTACCTCAGGGAAGGCACGTACACGCCCTCCTGCCGGGGGGACTTGCCGCCATGGAACAGCTCCTGCCTGGCTTCCAGGCAGAGCTCGTCGCCGGCGGCGCCGTGCGCTGCGACTCGATGCAGGAGATCAGGTTCCTGGTCTCCGGGCACGAGATCACTCGTGCCGCGGCTTCGGCAACCAACGTCCTCGCGAGCCGCCCCTACATCGAGGGTCACATTAGACGACGCGTACTCGGGTTCCCGAACGTCAGAATCGTCGACGGAACATCTGTGGAGGGACTTGTACTCGGTTCTGATGGGCGGAGCGTGGCTGGGGTGCAGCTCTCGGACGACGTCCTTACTTGCGGCCTCGTCGTCGTTGCCACTGGCCGGGCGGGCCAGTTGCCGACGTGGCTGGAGGCTCAAGGCTTCCCCGCTCCCGCTGAGGAGGAGCTCGCGGTGGACATCAGGTACGCGAGCCGGCACTTCACCATTCCTGATGGCTACCTCGGCGGCGACAAGCTGATCTTGGTTGGCGCAGAGCCAGGGCGTCCACGCGGAATGGGTCTGTTCGCACAGGAGGACGGAACCTGGCTGCTCACTCTGGTCGGCTACGGCCCTGAGCACAGGCCGCCCACCAATGACGCTGACTACCTGGAGTTTCTTGCCAGTGTGTCCCCGCCAGACGTGCTCGCGGCAGTGGTGGCGGGCGTACCTCTCGACAGCGTGGCGACTCACGCCTTCCCTGCCAGCAGAAGGCGTCGATACGAGCGACTCGCGAGGTTGCCGCGCGGACTGGTTGCGCTCGGGGACGCGATCAGCAGCTTCAACCCGGTCTACGGCCAGGGGATGTCGGTCGCAGCACTCGAGGCCGTCGCACTCCGGCAGTCACTCGCGGCGGGAACAGACCGCCTGTCCCAGCGCTACTTCAAGGCGGCAGGCAGGATCGTCGACATCGCGTGGGATCTTGCCATCGGAAGCGACCTCTCACTCCCGGAGGTCAAAGGTGAACGACCAATCCTTATCCGACTGTCCAACGCGTGGGCCGAGCGCATTCTCAAGGCCGCCGAGCACGACCCCTACGTCGCGGAGGCGTTCGGCAGCGTGACCGACCTCCTCGCTCCTCCGACGGTGCTGATGCGTCCGCGCCTTGTATGGCGGGTCGCCCTCAGCCGGACGGAGAAGCACGTCGACAGAGCGACGAAACCGGTCCGTGGCCGAAAACCTTCGACGGTGAACGCGCCTAGTTCCTCAGTGATGCCCGTATCTCAGCTGCGCGATGCAGCTCGTTGGCCATCAAGATCCCGTAGGTGAATCCGGTTACTTGTCTCCCGTCGCCAGCAGCGCTGGTCGTGGCGAGGAAGTTGGCGGAAACGGTGGCATCTTGATGCTCGCCCAGGAGGGTCTGCATCTCCTCGGCCTCCCGCGCGATGGCCTTCATCTGGCCGTCGGCCGGTTCGACCAGTTCAGCGGCGTATCGCGCCCGCTTCATCGCCTTCCGCGCCCGATGCAGCCGTTCGATGTCATCGTGGGCCTTCCGCAGCCGCTTGTCTGCCTTTCCCTTGGCTTTTTCCACGTACTTGACCGCTGCTGTGTTCTCCTCGCCAGCCGCCTCCGTGAGCGGCGGTGCTGCCCGCCAGCCTCGCAACAACTGCACGAGGTGCTTATAGCGCTTTGTGCTCATTGCCTTCCTCAACTGGCCTACCGCTTCCTGACGTTCCGCAGCGAGCGTCTTGGCGATCTCGGCTTCGACCGGTCCGCGAACCTGCTCTGGCGGCAATTCAGCGATCTGCTTGGTCAGTCGGCTACTCAGGATGTCCCGGTCGCGCACCTGGCCAAGCACATCGGCGTACCAGGACAACTCGTTGTTCAGCTCTTCAGCTGGAGCAGCGTCAAACACGTCGTCAAACATCCGCAACGTACTCCGAAGCCGGCGCGCCGCTACCCGAGTCTTGTGCACGGCTGGCGTACCCGTGTGCATGCCGACGTCGTTGCTGGCAAGCACTTCGCACTGCGCTGCAACGTAGGCGGCCACCAGCTCACCGACCGTGCCCGACTCGACCGCTGGTGCCTGCCCGTCCCCTAATGCCGGGCCCAAGGCCCGATCCAGTTTGGTCCTGCTGGTACTGGGGGACGCGCCCGCAGCCTGCAAGAGCTTTCGCGCCCGCTTCAGATCCTTCTTCTTGCCGGCGGGCCCCAGCTCGACCTCCACCTCACGCCACGAGTGAAGCGTCGACTCACCATCGGGCGGACCGGACTCGACCTGATCATCCGCAATCTCCAAGATCAGCTCACCGTCGGCACTGAGCAGCCGGTACGCCGTTCGAGTGGTCACCATGGTTGCGACGGGGTCGAGACTCTCATCGGCCCGCAGACCCGCCACGCCCTCGGCCAACGCAGCCGGCAGCGTCTTGGCTCGCGAGCCGCTCTGCACCTCCGTCCGTGCTGTCCCACTTGGAACTTTCAACTGCCAGCCGGTCTCAGAGCCCCCAACCCGACGACGCAGTGTGATCCCAAACAACCGGAGGCCCGCACCTGGTGTGTCGAAGTAGGTGTTGTGGAGCCTACGGACCTCATGATCAAGACGGCCGCCATCCGGCAGCAGCTCCGCAAGCTGGGGCATGACCCAATCCGAGTCGACCTCGAACTTGTCTTCTTGCTCCTTCATGATTCGCACTCGCATCGACCTCCTTTCCCAGTTCCATACCCTCGTACTCACGTCTATGAACCAAGATCACAAGATTTCACATCAAGGTGAACGACCTGTTGCTCACCGGCGTCAGCCCGCGTCGGCCATCCAGTCAAAAATCTTGCCGGGATTGAGAAAGTGGTACGGATCGAGGGCGGCTT
>DASUYM010000220.1:0-6330 GCA_036377435.1 Propionibacteriaceae bacterium | reverse complement strand
AAAGTTGTTTCCTGACCCAACAACCGTCCGGTTGCATAACCCGCTGGCAATATTCAGTCCATATGCCTGTGTCTTCGTCGTCTGGTTGTCAGTCGCGGTGTTGCCCGAGACGCTGTTGTCGTCACAGGTCAGGCCGCTGACGACCGAGCTTATCCGGATGCCGTCGCGATTCTTGACGAGGTCAGAGTCAGAGCTGTTAGTAATCGTGTTGTTGATGACTTGGTTGCGGTCTCCGTTGCTTATGTACACGCCGTCGCGGCCGGCGTCTTCGATAGTGTTGCCGCTAATGATGTTGTCCGACGACTTTTTATAAGGTTGGGCGGCGGTACCAGAGGACTGGTGGGCATAGACGCCTACGGCCCCGACCTTCCTAATGTTGCAACCGGTGACGGTGTTGCGGCTTGAGGCAAGAAATTCTACTCCGGCGCCTGGGATGCCTGTGATACGGCAGTTGCGGACCGTGTTGCCCTCTGCGGTAGCGCCGGCATCTTTGCCGTCGAATACGATACCGCGAGCGCGCGAACCTGTGATTTTGACATTTTCGACTAGTGAGCTATTACCCCGGTCGAAATCGAGGACGTCACTACTGCTGCGGGCAGTCCCCCCGGCCGACACCGTCATATTCCTGATCTTGATGCCGTTTGCACCGGTAAAACTGAAGGGCTCGGTGTCGGCAGCGGCTTCCGAGTAATTCCTGATCACTGTCGCGTCGATCCCCGCGCCAACGAAGTCGATATTTGTCACATTCGACAACACGAAGTAATCCGATCCGAAGTCGAAGTCGCCGCTCGTAAATCTGACGGTGCCGCCACCCGCCGCCTTCAGGTCGGTCACAGCTCGCTGTCCGACAGACTTCAGCGTTCCTGTGTAGGTCGTTGTGCCGGAGACCGCCTGGTAGGGCCCACCCGCAACTGGGCTAACCGTGAACTCAGTCGAGGTCGGGGGCGGTGTCGTTGTCCCCCCGATTACCAGCTGCGGCTTGTTGGTGCCCTCCTTACTGGTTATCCTCAGGGCGGTGTTGTTCGCAGCCTTGAGCGCGAGGCTTACCGCTCCAGTCGATCTCACGGCCGACGTTACATCGATCTCGGCCCACGTAGACGCGGCTAGCGGCCCGCTCTTTCCAGAGTCGTCACCCAGTGCTGGGGCGTTGTTGTAGGTTATCCCGGTTTCCGTCCAGCTCGTATTTGCGACGCTGTAACTCGTGGCGCCAATGCTATGCGTTGACTGAGCGAAGATTCTTAGCTTGACGCCCCCACTCAGCGCCGTTCCGCTAGGGATGTTGAATTTCAGATACGCGATCTGCAGTGGACTGCCATCAACCGGGAACGAGGTGCGGGTGCCGAAGTTCGACGTTGGCAGCGCTGAGTCGACGTAGCTGTCTGCGCCTGCGATCACCGTCACAGGTGTTGCTGCGGAGGCGCTGCTAGCACTCAGAACCAATCCGGCCGGCACCGCCACTACCGTGCCTAACAGTAGTGCGGCCGTTTGAACAACGGCGCGCCGCAGAATCCCCGACATTCTGACTCCTTCTCAATGGCCTGCGGACCCTCAGAAAGCGAGCCGCTGCTGCGGTCAAGAACCGTAGCAGCTTCACGAGCATCTTGTTGGGAGTTCTAATCGCGCCACAAGGAAGTCTGTGTCGAGACGGCGCGCTGATCTCCCCTGGTGCAAGTGGCCGGGTGGACGTTGAATTCAACCTGCATGCTGAGTATCTCGGACGATCCTCTGCGACGCCCGGCGCTTCGGGTTGCACCTGTCGGCTCTGCGACGCGCCGCGGGCCGGAGTACATGACAGCTGAAGGGGTCGATAGGGAAACGAGCACATACCACTACTGGCTAGCGGCGTCCAGTCTAGAGATCGAGAGATTTTCGTGAGTTTTTCGGCGGATCCACTATCAGCAGCTGTCTCCGCTAGAATCGTGGGCTGGTTTGGCTCTTCGCTTCAGGCAAGGAGAAGTGAAGGGAACCACGGCAGTCGCTCTGCGCGCAACAGCGAGCCGCGCGCAACGAGCGACTCAGGACCGCACATCGTCGACCGGCGAACCACATTGGACCTCCAAACGGGGTAAGGAAGTCATGCAGCAGGTAACCGGGCACTCCCAATTCCGCTATTCAATGTGCGCATCAACCAACGGTGCGCCACAGGTAGCCGCGGGCACGCACTGCGCGTGCGCGACTTTACGAGTCGGCGATAAGTCGCGCAATGGTGCTTGACGTCATGCTCGACTCCCGTGAGCGGGCCCTGGCGGTGGCAGAGGCTGAGCCGCGAGCAGCGGGGTTAATCAGGACTCTGCGGTGGCCCATACTGGCGCTGGTCGTGGCTATCCCAGCAGTCTTTCTTCGGGTCTGGCATATTGACTCGTTGGGGGTTAACAGCGACGAGGCGGTGTACGCAGGACAGGCCGCGTCTTTAGCCGCTGATCCAGAGCTGAGCCCCTTCTTCCCCATCTTCCGCGCCCATCCACTGCTGTTCCAGGGCATGCTCTCCGTCGTTTACCACGTCGGAGGGGTTTCGACACTCGCGGGCCGCCTGATGTCGGCAGCGTTCGGCCTGGGGACTGTGGCCCTGCTCTACTTCATCGGCCGGTTGCTTTACGACCGCCGGGTCGGCTTCGTGGCCGCCCTCATTGGGTCGGTCATGCCTTATCTGGTCATTGTCAATCGGCAGATTCTGCTCGACGGACCGATGACTTTCTTTGCCACTCTTTCGCTCTACCTTATGGCGCGCTTCGCCCTGACGCAGCGACCCGCCTGGCTGTACGCAGCGGCCAGCGTCCTCGGCCTTACCTTCCTTGCGAAGGAGACCTCGATCCTGCTGCTTTCCGGCGTGTACGGCTTCTTGGCCCTTACCCGCACGATCACGGTACGACTGCGCCACGTTGCCATCGCTACCGCGATCTATTTCGCCATCATCTTGGTGTATCCAGTCACGGTTATGCTCTCGGGGGCCAGCAGCACGGGACGCAACTTCCTGGTGTGGCAGTTACTTCGACGGCCCAACCACTCGTGGCTGTTCTACCCCTCAGTCGTCCCGGTGGCGCTCGGTATACCTGTCGTGATCGCCGCGATAGCGGGCCTGTGGTTCCTCAGGAAGCGCTCATCTTGGCGGGAGATGCTCCTGATCTGGTGGATACTGGGGCCCGCAATTTTCTTCGAGATCTGGGCGGTCAAGGGTTACCAGTACCTTCTTCCTGCTGCAGCACCGGTGGCCATCCTTGCCGCCCGAGCACTGTGTGCGATCCCGCCCAGAGTGGCGATCCGGCGGTGGAAGTTACCCGCATTGTTCTTTGCAGCAACTACATTGACCGTTTCCTGGTTGCTGGTGACGTCTTTGGTCAAGATCCTTCCCGGCACGGCCGGCACCGCGTTTCTCGCCGGTACCGGAGGCGTCCCAGGGGGCCGTGAGGCCGGTCAGTGGATCGATGCCAATGTGCCGAAGGATTCACAGATGCTCGCTTTGGGCCCCTCCATGGCCAACATCATTCAGTTCTACGGGCACCGTAAGACCTATGCGTTGTCGGTCAGCCCAAATCCCCTGCACCGCAACCCGGTCTATGAGCCGGTCAACAATCCAGACCTGGCCATCCGGCACAACAACCTGCAATACATCGTCTGGGACTCCTTCAGCGCCGAACGCAGTCCGTTCTTCTCCGAAAACCTGATGAAGTACACGAAGCGATACCACGGACAGGTCGTCCACAGCGAGTCGGTACTGGTTGATACCGAAGCCGGGAAGGTTGAGAAGCCCGTGATTGTCATCTACCAGGTCCGACCATGAGGCGGCGGTCTAGGCTCCTGCCCCTCTGGGCGGCTTTTAGCCTGCTGGTCGCCTTCCAAATTGTTTTCCCCGCATCGGCGCATGCCAGTCCGGTCGACGACACCAGTGCAGCAGCCAGGACGAAGACTTCCACTCCCATCAAGCACTTCGTCACGCTCATGCAAGAGAACCACTCGTTTGACAACTATTTCGGCACCTATCCCGGCGCCGATGGCTTCCCAGAGGGCACTTGCATGCCCGTCAAGCCCGATCGGAAGGACGGCCGGTGCGTCGAGCCTTTCAAGGTGACCGGCCGGCCAATCGTCGACTTGGGCCATACGGGCAACATCCACAAGGCGCAGTACGCGAACGGCAAGATGAATGGATTCATTTCAGCTTTTGCGGGCCAACGGGGTATAGGCGACCTTGCCATGGGTTATTACGACGACGGCGACATCCCCTATTACTGGAACGTTGCCGACAACTATGTGCTGTTCGACCGCGCCTTCACCTCAGCAGCGGGCGGCAGTATTTGGAACCACTTCTACTGGGTGACCGGCAGTCCCGGCAACAGCAAGTCGGACGCGCTGCTGACAAAAGGTTTCGATCACGTTCCTACCATTTTCGACCGACTGCAGGCGGCCGGAGTCGACTGGAAGTTCTACATCCAGAACTACGATCCCAGTGTCAGCTTCCGGAATCCCGGTAGCGGGGACAAGGCGTCCCAAATCGTCTGGGCGCCTGTCCTCAACTACAACCGCTTCCTGGATGACCCAGAACTGCGAAGCCGTATCGTCCCCATGGAGCAATACTTTACGGACTTGCGCAACAACCAGCTTCCGGCAGTTAGTTACCTTGTGCCCTCCGGCAGCAGTGAACATCCGCCAGGAAGCATCCAGGCCGGTTCCCGCTTCGTTCGAGGGCTCGTGAATGCGTTGATGGCGAGTTCAGCGTGGGACAGTTCCGCGTTTATGTGGACGTATGACGACTGGGGAGGCTGGTACGACCACGTCGAGCCGCCCAGCGTGGATCAGTACGGGTACGGGTTCCGCGCGCCTGCTCTCTTGGTCAGCTCCTACGCGAAGAAGGGAGAGGTGAACCACACAACGATCGACTTCACCTCCCAACTCAAGTTCATCGAGAACAACTGGGGGGTGAAGCCGCTGGCCAAGCGGGATCGCGCAGCGAACGATATCTCCTCCGCGTTCGACTTCGCCGCGCCACCCCGGGAACCCATCGTGCTATCCGAGCAACGCCAGCTCCCCAAGCCTTCGCCACCGGCCACTTGGGTCGTGTACACGCTCTACGGCGCTGCGCTAGCCGTTCCTGTCCTCATTCTAGGTTTCAGCGGGCTGCCGCGGCCGCGGCCGTGGGCACTAGGAAGAGGCAAATCATGATGCCCGCCGTTCGGGTGTTGGCGACCGTCGCCCTGTCGGCTGTGATCTTGGTGGCCGGGCTATGGCCGGCGGATGCCGCCCCTCCCACAGGGCGTGTGGTGATCCAGACCCTTCCGAAGGTGCCCAAGTTCCCGATCACTCTCGACGACGAGACCGTGTTCACCGACAGTTCAGGTAAAGCCCAATTCGAAACCCGCGACAGACAGAGCTTGACGGACCGGGTCACGTACAACACTCAAAAGATGGAATTAGATGGCCGGAAAGTGCGTGTTGAAGCCTCCCGCCTCTATGGCGCGTCAGGTCAACCCGTCATTGCCATGAACATCTTCTGGCCAGTCCGCTTCTCGTTTGTCGACGTCAACGGCGCGCCCGTCGACGTCAGCCGGATCGAATCCGTCGAACTGAAGAGCACCACGGGCGAGACTCGTCAGGCGGCCGCCACGGACGCCGTGTGGTTACAAGGCAGCCGAGTTGTAACCCTCAACGGTCCCCAGAATAAGGAGATTCAGTGGACAGTTCAGGCCGTCGAGTACGCCTCGTCAAACGTGGTCAATTCTGCGCAGCAACGCTTTGAACCGGCGAAGACCCAGAGAGTCGAGATCGAGCTGCTTTTCTTCCGCAGCCGGGTGACAGTCAGAGACGCCTTCTTTGGCTTCGGGGTCGGCGACGCTGTGTTGCTCACGGCTCCTGATGGCCGTGTCGACCGCTTCCCTCTTGGTGAGAACAGCGCCGTGGACTTGCCGAGCCTGCCGCGCGGTGATTACTCGATCGTGGTCGATGGTCCGGGTCCCCGAATGCCTCGACCGGTCGCCATCTCGAGGGACCAGATTCTTGACCTGAAGTTCTACAGCTGGTTAGACATCGGCATCGTCGTCGCCGTCTTGGCTACATTCGCGATCGGCACGCTCTCGGTCGGATGGTGGCGTCGTCGGCGGGCCCGCAAGTCCGTAGTCGAGGACGACAGCGAATGGCAGCTCTACGCAGAGCATGAGGACTGGGAGTCGACCGTTCGGTTGCCGGCGACGCTGGCGTCGATGGATCAGCTTCCTCGGCGCTCCGGGCAGAAGGTTCGGTTGCAACGGCAGGGCCTCCGCCAGCCGGAGAGGCACATCGACCGCAGCGCACCGGAGAGCCGGTGACGACGGCGGGATTTGGCTCTTGGGCGCAGCGGATATG
>DASUYM010000219.1:0-13099 GCA_036377435.1 Propionibacteriaceae bacterium | reverse complement strand
CGCCCTACGCGACATGGATGCCTTGTGCATCAAGGATTGGAGCAAGATCCGGCCCTTGTCATAGCGTGTGCTGACTCGCGAGCAGACGTCAAGAAACTCAAGACAATCGTCGAGGTCGTAGCGACCAAGGATCGCTAGGTCCAGATTCCCCGAGCGATCGGGTATCCCACTGAGGCCGGGCCCGGAGCCTCGGAACAATGCTGAGATGGCTGCAAAGAGCTGGAGCGTGTGTTGACCGGAGCGGATGCCTCGGCGGGAACCGCCATCTTGCTAGCCGTGCTCGACTTGATCGGGGTGTTCGCGAATGCAGTTCTGGGCGGCTCGGTTGCTCGGCGACACCGGTTCGACCCGATCGGTTTCGCCGCGCTGGCTATCGTCTCCGGTCTGGGTGGCGGGATCATCCGTGATGTCCTTCTTCAGCAGGGCCCGCCGGTGGCGCTGACCAACCCCGCCTACCTGGCCACCGCCCTCGCCGGGGCCGGCCTGGCTTTCCTCGTGCGGTTCGAGCACCGGGCCTGGAAGCTGGTGTTCCCCTATGTCGACGCCTTGGCGCTGGGCTGCTGGGCCGCCGTGGGAGCACAAAAGGCGCTGCTGTCGGGGTTGAGCTGGCTGCCATCGCTGCTGCTCGGCGTCGTCACGGCGGTCGGCGGTGGTGTGATCCGCGACCTCGCCGTTGGCCAGCGGCCGACCATCTTTGGCGGCAATACCTTGTACGCCACCTGCGCGCTGCTCGCCAGTGGGCTGGCGGTGGCCGGAACCATGACAGGACATACCCAGGTCGGAGCCATGGTCGGCACCGGCGTCGGTGCTGCGTCCTGCCTGCTGGCCCGCTGGAGGGGCTGGATGCTCCCGGAGGCCGTCGAATGGCGCCCATCAACGAACACCTGGTTCGTGCGGAGGCATAAGCGGCCAGGGTGACGCACCGCGCTGGATAGCGGGTTAGTTGGACGCCGGTGGGACAGCGGGCAAGCCGAAGAGCCTAAGTGGCTTGGCTGGCGATCCGGCGCGAGCGTAGTTCGACCGACCTCCGGCGACGGTGCAGATGAGGTGTGGGTGGCGATCATCGCAGCCTTATCCAGCGGTGAGCGTCGCCGTGTGCGGAGTGTTGTCGGCCGAGTCGCCTACGTAGACGGTGTACTGCCCGGGCTTGATCACGAAACCTTGCGCACAGTAGTCCCAGACGCTGAACGGGTGGTTCGTCGTCGCCGGGTCAATGGTGATCGTCACCGGCTTCGACTCTCCCGGTTCGACGAATACCTTCTGGAACCCAACCAGTCGCTTAGGGGGTTGCCCATCGACGGGCAGTCCCAGATATACCTGCACCACTTCGGCGCCCGCCATGGGGCCGGTATTCGTCAGCGTCACGGTCACGGTCACGGGCGCATTTACGCCGTCGGGCGCGTTCACCAAGACGTCAGCAATGTGGAAAGTGGTGTAGGACAGGCCATAGCCGAATCCGAAAAGCGGCTTGATGTCTTGCGCCTGGAACCACCGGTACCCCATCTCCAACCCCTCGGAATAACGGATCACCGGGTAGCCGTCGCCCTCGTCCGTGCCCGGATACCGTTCAGGCTTGCCGGCGTACAGAGTGTCGGCTTCCGACCTGGGGTACGACGTCGGGACCTTGCCGGAGGGGTTAACCACACCGAACAGTAAGTCCGCGACGACGTGCCCGTCCTCAGTGCCCTGGTTCCATGCCTCCAGGACCGCCGGCGCCTTGTCGATCCAGGGCATCAGCACCGGGTTGCTGTCCTTCATCACCACAACCGTGGTCGGGTTGATGCCCAGCAGTTCGTCAAGCATCCGGTTCTGATCATTGAGCATGTTGGCGTCGGGCTGGTCAGCGCCTTCGGTCGCCACGAGGCCTGCCATGAGCACCACTACGTCGGCTTCCTTGGCCGCATCCTTGGCCTGGTCTAAGTTGGACAGATCGTCGGCGACGGTCACCTTCGCCACGGTCGCGGACGAGCCTAGGTCCCGCAGCACGTCCTGCACGCCTTCCAGCGGCGGCACCGTGTACAACGGGATCACCTTCGACGAGCCGCCGCCGCCGAGGCAGGCCTCGTCGACAAACTTTGATTGACCAATGATGATGATGGAACCGGCGTTTGGGCTGAGCGGCAGCACATCCCCTTCGTTCTTCAGTAGGACGGCAATCTGCGAGCCAATGGTTCGGGCCACAGCGCCATGCGCCTGGGCATCAATTTCGCCAGGTTGGTACGGGCGCTCGAATTGTCCGAACCGGAACATCTGGGTATAGCGGCGGACCAGGGCACGGTCGACGGTCTCGATCTCGAGGCTGGTGTCGGAGAGGGCCGCGTTGATATTCGCATCGTTGAGCCATTTGGCGTCGGGCATCTCATGATCCATGCCGGCGTTGAGTGATGGAGCACAGGAGCGGCACGACCAGAAGTCGGACTGGACATAGCCGTCGAAGCCCCATTCGGTGCGCAAGATGTCGGTCAGCGTGTACCGGTACTCGGTTGCATACACACCCCGCACCCGGTTGTAGGCACTCATGATCGCGGCGATCTCGGCGTCCTTGACCACCATCTCGTACGGCAAGAGATAGAGCTCTCGAAGAACGTGTTCGTCCACTTCAACGCTGGTCCGGAACCGCTCGTACTCTTGATCATTGACTACGTAATGCTTGCCCATGGCGATCACATCGTGAGCCTGAATCGCCTTGGTCACCGCAACCCCCATCACCCCAGTGAGGTAGGGGTCTTCGGAGAAGTACTCAAAGTTGCGACCGGCGATTGTGGTCCGGTGCAAGCACACGCCGGGGCCCTCTAGGACGTGCTGGCCCAGCGTCGCCGTCTCCGAGCCGATGAGGTCACCGTAGGAGTGCGCCAGGTCGGGATCGAAACCGGCGGCGAGGCCGATGGTCATCGGCAGGGACGTGGCCGGCGGGCTCGGGGTACCGTCGCCCATGCCGACACCAACTGGGCCGTTCGTGATCCGGAAGCGGGGAATCCCCAACTCCTCGATCGCCTTAACGTGACGCTCGACCCTGATCTGCGCGGCAAGCTGGTCCATGTCGGCCCCGGACTCTGCGGCCTCCCTGGTGATGGCGTAGATGTCGATGGTCTCCATGGCACCATGCAACTGGGCGATCTTCTGCTCCAGCGTCATCGCTTCCACGAGCTTCTCGGCCCGCTCGCGGGATGACAGGGACGTGTCCTGCCAGGCGAACATGGTTTCGGACAAGGTCAGATCTCCTTCAGTGGTTTCGGCGGAGGGGTCGCCTCACTAGATCCTTACCGGGAACTTGCCTTCCTCCCGGATGCGTTTGTTCAGTTCCGCCAGGTACTCGTCCTCGTCGAAGTCCAGCGAGACCTCTTTACCGGTCCAGCTGGACAGGTGAATGGCGTTGGCCAGACGGACGCCGTTGATGCCGTCCGAGCCCGGTGCGATGAGCGGCGTGCCGTCGAGAATGTTCGCGGCGAAGTTCTCAAGGACCCCAGTGTGCTGGGCCCCCCACTTGGACTCGAACTCGATCACTTCAGACGAGTAGTAGTTCTCGGTGTTGAGCTGGCCGGTGAACAGTTTCATGACGTCTTGCATATCCATGGCCTCGCTGAGCTCTCGCTCAGGCTTCTTCAGCCGCGTCACGGTAGCGGTCAAGCTGTTGTCGACGACGAGCTTGCCGTTGTCACCCAGAATCTCAAACCTGTCGGTACCAACGAGGTCATGTACGGCGGTGATGAAAACGCCGGTGGCTCCGTCGCCGTAGTCAATGACAGCTGTCACCTCGTCCTCGACCGCGATGTCGCGGCGGAAACCGTAGGCGACCTTGGCGTAGACAGACTGCGGAATCCCGCAGATCCACTGCCACAGGTCTAGCTGGTGTGGCGCCTGGTTGACCAGCACTCCACCACCCTCGCCACCCCAGGTCGCTCGCCACGCGCTTTGCTCGTAGTAGCCCTGCGGTCGCCACCAGGTGGTGATGATCCAGCTGGTGTGTCGGATTGCGCCGAGCTCGCCGCCGTCGACGATCTCTTTGATCTTCTGATACAGCGGGTTGTTGCGCTGATTGAACATGATGGCGAAAGTCAGTTCCGGTTTGGTCTCCGCGAACGCGTTCAGCTCCTTGACCTGCTTCGTGTAGACGCCGGCAGGCTTCTCTACGAGCGCGTGAATGTTCCGCCTGAGAGCCTCGATGCCCATTTCCGGGTGCAGATAATGGGGCACACAGGTGACGACCGCATCCACATCGCCGCTGTCCAGCATTGCGACGTAGTCGTCGTAGAACTGCACGCCGGTGTACCTCGACTCCACGACCTGGGCCTTCGCCAGGTCCACATCGCAGACGGCACCGATCTCCATGTTCGGCACCATGCCGTCCTGAATAAATCCTGCGTACATCGACCCTTGGGCGCCGAGCCCGACGATGCCGAGCCTCACCTTGTTCGCCATTCGCTGCGTCTCCTTGCCTGGGCCGGTGCCCGATCACCGTGGCTGCACCATGGGCGTAGTGTCCCAAACACGGGTCAAACCCATCAAACAGTTGCCAAAGGTTGCACGCGCACCGGCGCGAAGGAGTTGCAATGGCAAGAATCGGTGTCCAGGCCATGATGCTCAAAAACGAGTTCGAGGCAGATGGCGCATTCACAACGCTGAAGAGGCTGAGTGAACTCGGGTTCAACGCTGTTGAGATCTCCCAGATACCCATGTCGGAAGCCAATGTTGGCGAGATCGAGCGTGCCAGGGTCGAGTTCGGCATGGAGACCGCCGCTCTGTCCGCAGCCTTGGAGACGCCGGTTGGCATGCCCGGAGACTCGCTCACGAACGACTTCGACAAGATCGTGGCGGACTGCAAGCGCCTGGCCTGCCAGATTGTTCGAATGGGCATGATGCCGTTCTCGGCCATGGCCTCCCAACAGGCCCTCCTCGACTTCTGCAGCAGGAGCAACGAGTTGGCCGCCCGGCTTGCCGAGCAGGGCATCGCCCTGTACTACCACAACCATCACGTCGAGTTCGCCAAGTACGAGGGCAAGTACATCCTGGACATCATCCGGGAGAGCGCTCCACTCATGAAGTTCGAGCTGGATGTCCACTGGATTCAGCGCGGCGGGAAGGACCCGGTGAGCGTTCTCAGGGACTACGCCGGTCTGGTGGATCTCGTCCATCTGAAGGACTATCGCATCGGTCAGATCCCTGCAGACGCCTTCGATTCCCTACGTGCGGGTGACTTTCAGGCCTTCATGGGCGCCTTCGAGGGGGTCGTTCAGTTCGCGGAGATTGGCGAGGGCAATCTCGACTTCAAACGGATCATCGATCAGAGCCTGACAAGCGGGGCGAAGTATCTGCTGATCGAGCAGGACAACCAGTACGGCCGCGACCCGTTTGACTGCCTCGCCACGTCCCGGGACAACCTCATCGCCCTCGGCTACGGCAATCTCCTCTAGTGCCCCGCGGCAGGACACTAGGTCATCGTTAGCCGACATAGCCACCGGCTGCCGCCGGGCCAAGCTCACTCCGACGATGAGGTTCGCGATTGTGTCCCAATCGACCGCTGTGCTGTCAATGATCAGGTCGTTAGTCAGCTGGATCTTCGCGCTTCGCGCCTCCGTGGACCGAGGCCCCAGCGATGAACTCCTCGACGCCTTGGACCGGGCGTCCCGCCGCATCGTAGAGATCTCCGCGACTGGCCGTTGAACCGATGTCGAGAGCGAGCACGAGGGGATCAATCGCCTCGCTGAGCTTGACTCTGCGCGGCTGGTGTTGCCATGTGCTCAGTAGTTGATCAACAACGAGCGGTCGGGGTCGTGCCGTCCTTCGATCAGGCGAATTGTTCCCGAGCGAGACCGCATGGATAGTGAGTGGGTGATCACCTGATGCGACCCGAACCGGACTCCCTTCAGGAGGGCTCCATCGGTGACACCGGTCGCGGCGAAGAAGACGTTGTCGCTGGAGACGAGGTCCGATGTAGTCAGGATTCGCTCCAGGTCGTAACCGCCCTCCAGCGCGGCTCGCCTTTCGGTGTCATTGCGCGCGATGAGCCGGCCCAGCATTTCCCCGCCGAGGCAACGGAGCGCACACGCAGCCAGCACGCCCTCTGGGGTTCCACCGGTACCGACCAACAGGTCCACACCGGTTTCTGGTGCGGCGGCCATAATGGCGCCCGCGACGTCTCCATCCGGCAGGAATCGGATTCGCGCGCCTGCCGCACGGATTTCGGAGACCAGCGCTTCATGCCTCGGCCGGTCCAGAACCGCCACGGTGAGGTCGGATACGTTACGGTCAACGTGCCGCGCGACGGTACGCAGAGTGTCCGCGATCGGAGCGTCAAGATCAACTTGTTGAGCCACCGCGGCAGGAACAACCAGCTTCTGCATGTAGACCGCTGGACCCGGATCGAACATGGTGCCGCGCGGCGACACACCTAAGACGCTGACCGCGTCCGGAAGGCTCTTGGCGGTGAGCGTGGTGCCATCGACGGGGTCAACCGCAATGTCCAGGTCAGGGCCGGTGCCGTCTCCGATCTGCTCGCCATTGAACAGCATCGGCGCTTCGTCTTTCTCTCCCTCTCCGATCACCACGACACCGTTCATTCGAACCGATCCGAGCACCGGGCGCATGGCGTCCACGGCAGCTTGATCAACCTGTTCCTTGTCACCAAAGCCCATGTATCGCGAGCAGGCGATGGCGGCCGCCTCAGTTGCCCGCACCAACTCCAGGGCGAGATTGCGGTCCGGGTCGGTCCGGCCCGCCGCTGGAGCCTGTGTCGAGTTCTCGCTGTTGGTCTCTGCGCTCATGAGGTTTCCGTCCATTTCTGCGTGTCGAGGATGCTGAATCAGCCCGTTGAGCTGGCGGAAGAGGCAAATATGGCGGCAACTTCGTCATAGTCGTCGATCAAAGCATGCACGCTAGCTCGAAGTTGCGCATAGACCGAGACATCCGACGAGGTCACCGCCACCGTCGCGGCGCTCATGTCCGGGCCTGGTCCGCCGACCGCGGCGAGGGCGTCGGTCAGGGTGGCGGCTCCACCGAGGGCGTACCAGCCAAGGGCTGCTGCCCCCAACGCGGTGCCGCCGGCCTCGGCCTGAACCGACATCGGCCGTGCCAGCGTTGCCGCCATGATCTGACGCCACAGATCGGAGCGGAACGGTCGACCCGTTGCTCGAATGGATTGCACAGGAGCAACAGTGTCGAGGGAATCCACGATTGTAGAAAGTTGGAGGCAGACGCCTTCCAGCGCAGCGCGGATGAAATGACTGCGTGTGTGGTGGGCTCTGATTCCCAGATAGGCGCCGGCGATATCCGGGTCCCACAGCGGTGCACGTTCGCTGAGTACGTACGGCAACATCAGCAGGCCCTCACTGCCGGCGGGGACCTGTGCCGCGAGCTGAAGGACATCGACATCGGCGGGACCTTCGCCGACCAGGTCAGGTGCGAACGTCTCCCCCGCCCAGCGCAAGGTGATGCCTCCGTTACTAATGGCTCCGCCGATCACCCAGACCTCATCAGTGAGGGCATAGCAGAACAGCCGTCCTTCGTTGTCGAATCCTGGCTCGGTCAGGACCATCCGCACCGCGCCGCTGGTGCCGAGGGAAAGGCCTGCTACGCCCGGGGTGATGGCGCCAGTGCCCAGGTTGCCTAGCGGACCGTCAGCAGCGCCGACGACGACGGGCAAACCCGTGGGCAGGCCGAGCTCCCGTCCGGCCTGTGCGGTGAGATTGCGCACCGCGGTGGTTGGCAGCACTAATGGCAGCTGGTCGGCATTGATGCCGGCCAGGTCCAGTGATTGGGCGTCCCAGTTGCGGCTTTTCAGATTGAGCAGCCCGGTCCCCGAAGCGCTGGAGAGCTCGGTGACCAGTTCGCCGGTGAGGTGGTGCAGCACGTAGTCCTTGAGGCCGGCCCACCAGCGCACATGGCCGGCCAGCTGTGGTTCGTGCCGGGAGAACCAGACCAGCTTGACCAGCGGGCTCATTGGATGCACTGGTGTCCCGCTTCGGTGCAGCAGCTCGCGCGCTAGGCCCTGTTGACGTAATTGACGGGCCTCCTCGCGAGCACGCGAGTCGGCCCATGTCACAAGCGGTGTGAGTGGGCGGTACTGAGCATCCAGCCCCAGCAGACCATGCATGGCAGTTGAAATCGAGATGGCCACGACTCTTGCCTCGCCGAGCCCAGCTACACACTCGGCAAGGGCGCTGTCGATGCCGGCCATCACGCTCGCCGGTCTGTGCACCTGCCAACCGGGTTGTGGTTGCTCCAGTCGATACTCGCGAAGGGCGCTGGGCAGCTCGAGCTGGGCTCCACTGACGCCAAAAGCAGCCACCTTGACTGCTGTCGTCCCGACATCGAGGCCGATGATGACCTCAGTCGTACGGTTGGACATATCACTCCGACGCTATTGCATCCGCCTGACGCAGGACAGCGTCGACCAACTCTTTGTCGCCCCCGAGACCGGGCTGGAGAATGTCCAAGACTGCCGGTACAGCCTGTGGCAGCTCACCGCTGTTGGCTGCCTTCTGAGCGGCGGTGGCTCCCGGGTCCTTGACCGGGGCACCCAGCCCGCGCAGATGCAGCACCCAGGCGGCGATCGTGGTAGCGCAGCCGGTAGGGACCCGGCCGGCCGAGCGCTCCGCGCGCAGAGTCGGCAGCGTGCGCACGGGCAGCTTGATGGACCCGTCCGGTGCAATCTGGGCCAGCTGATGGCGGACTCGAGGGTTGGAGTAGCGGGTCAGCAGGGCTGCACGATAGTTGGCGATGTCCGAGGCGGGGAGGGTAAGGTGCCGGCTCGCCTCATCCCAGAACGTCTCCACCCAGGATCTGCAGCGTGGATCAGCGATGGCTTCATCAATCGTTTGATACCCCCGGATGCTGCCGGCGTACGCCAGCATCGAGTGTGAGGCGTTCAACAGCCATAGTTTGCGTTGCTCGAACGGTTCCACATCCTCGACCAGCGTTGCGCCAGCGTCATCCCAACGTGGGCGACCGGCGGGGAAGGCACCAGACACCACCCACTCGCTGAACGGTTCGGTCGGTACCGGATATGCATCTACATAGCCGCATTCCTTCTCCACCAGCGCGCGGTCCTCATCGGTGGTGGCCGGCGTTATCCGGTCCACCATCGAGGTGGCGAAATCGACATGGGAGTCGATCCAGTCGGGCAGTGTCTCATCCACTAAGGCGGCGAGGTCTTTGACCACGGTCCTGGTGACGGGACCGTTTTCGGGCAGGTTGTCACAGGACAGAATGGTGAGCGCCTCTCCCCCGGCAGCACGCCGGGCGAGCAACCCTGCCACCAGCCGGGCGGGCAGGGAGGAGACCGTGTTGCGGGGGTCTGAACGTAAGAAATTGAGGTCAGCGACAACGACATCCCGGCCTGCGTCCAAATGCCCATCAGCTCCGCGGAGATAGCCTGCCTCGGTCACGGTGATGGTGACGACCGCGAGCTCTGGTCGGCTCAGATAATCGAGATAAGCTTCGTGCTCGGCAGCGGCATGAACCGCCGAGAGCGCGCCGATCAGCTCGAAAGTGTCTCCCTCGGCGCTGCGGGTAATCAACGTGTACAGGCCATCTTGCGGCGCAAGGGCCTCGGCGGTGTCACCTCGGCGACCAGTGAAGGCGGCTATGCCCCACTGGTCGGCATCCGGACTGTGTGCTGTGTACCAGGCCTGATGGGCCCGGGTGAAGTTGCCGACACCGAGGTGGACCATTCGGACCGGCGCCGCCGGCGGCGTGTCGGGCAGCGAGCGGGACAGGCGGGGAACCTCGTTGGCCGTGGTCACAGTTTGAACGCCCTTCTTGGGTTGGTGACGACTAGGTCATGCATGACCTCTGTCGCCTCGTCCTCGCCGAGCCGGTGCTCGGCTACCAGGTGCGCGACAAAGCCTGCGTCAAGTCGGCGCGACATGTCGTGGCGAGCCGGAATGGAGCAGAAGGCGCGGGTGTCGTCGATGAAGCCGGAGGTCTTGGCGAAGCCGGCGGACTCTGTGATTGCACCGCGGAAGCGGCGGATCGCCTCGGGCGCGTCGATGAACCACCAGGGAACGCCGGCAAAGACTGCAGGGTAGAAGCCAGCAAGCGGGCCAACCTCTCTGGAGAACACGGTCTCATCGAGAGTGAAGATCACCAACTGGAAGTTGGGATGAGTGCCGTACCGGTTCAGCATCGGGCGCAGGGCCTCGGTGAACTCCATCTGCACGGGAATGTCGGTTCCGACATCGGCGCCGTACTTTTCAGACGTAGCCACATGGTGGTTGCGCCGTACGCCAGGGTGCAGCGTCATCACCAGCCCGTCGTCACAAGCCATCCGCGCCATCTCTGAAACAAGATGGCGGCGCAGCACGGTGGCCTCCACCTCCGAGGCTTCGCCTTTACGAGCAGATGCGTAAATGCGCTCTGCCTCGGCAACCTCCAGCGTGTCTGTACGAGCGTCCAAGTGGCTGTGGTCGGAGGAAACGGCACCGTTGTTCTTGAAGTATTGGCGACGGTTCTCCATGGCGGCGATGTAACCGTCGTAGTCGCCGGCGTCGATACCGGATACCTCAGCCAACCGGTCAACATCGGCGTTCCAGTTCGGCTGAGCAGGCTCGAGGTACTTGTCGGGTCGGAAGGTCGGGATGACTCGACCCTGCCAGTTCTCATCGTCGCGAAGGAACTGGTGGGCGGCCAGGTCATCGCACGGGTCATCGGTGGTGGCCAGCACTTCGATCTTGAACTTTTCATACAGTGCCCGCGGCTTGAACTCCGGTGAGTCGAGACAGCTGGCGATCTGGTCATAGATCTGGTCAGCGGTTTCCGCGCTCGGCCGCACCTTGACCCCGAAGATGCCACCCAGCTGGTCGTCGAGCCAGTACCGCACCGGAGTGCCTCGGTAGGCACTCCAGTGCGAACACAGGATGCGGAACGCATCGCGTGATTGCTCTTCCGTCATGGTCTCTTGAGCCACCCCAAGCACGGATAGCTCGACACCGTGGGAATGCAGCATCCGGTTGACGTAGTGATCCGGGGTGATCAACAAAGAGGTTGGGTTGCTGAACGGGATATCCGCCGATAACCACTGAGGTGGCACGTGGCCGTGCGGCGAAATAATCGGCAGGTCTTTGACACTCTCATATAGCTGGCGGGCGGTCGAACGGACTCCGGGTTCGGACGGTAGCAGCCGATCCGGATGAAGGCTGAGTTCAGGAGTGGAGGACATAACCACCATCCTGGTGAGAATGAAGTCAAGCTGACAATAGATTGCCGTTTATTGTCGTGGTGGCGAGATGACAACCTCTTACGCGCGGCGTCTCAGGATGGGTGGCTAATGCTGTAGCGCGTCGACATGGTGTGCGCGTTGCCCGCACCCAAAATGACGGTGTGGTGCAACACATTCGCGGTCTCGACGCAGACCATATTCGGCCACTCATCGTCGCCAAAGTCCGGCATGGCCGCTGCCTTGGCGCTCCAAGGGTTCCAAACGACCGTGCTGCCGGAGTTATCCTTAACAACCCTGATGACACGGCGAGCTGCCGGATCCATGACGGCCAACGGAGCCATCGAGGCGTAGACCCGGTCGGTTTCCCTGGTGAAGGTGACGGGCCCGACCTGTAGTGCCAGGTCGCTACCTGTGTGGGGTGCCCGCTCGAGGAGCGGGGCGCCGTCGAGACCCTCGATTGTGACTTGTCTGATGTCTTTGACCGCGAAGTAAGTGTGCAGGGCTTCCTCGAAGGAGTACTCCATGTCACTGGGATTTCGGACCGTCAACGCGATAGCGAGCTCGGCACCGAAGGTCACCGCGTAGGTCAACTCGAAGGAGCGGTCCCAGGCCTCCACACCAGGCAACCCGGCAACATCGGCATCAGTCAGTCGGAAGGTGAGCGTAACCGCGCCGTCAGCGTCCTCGGCGCCGATAAGCGACCACTCAGCCAGTCGAGCAAAGCCATGGACGGGCGTCATCCCTGTTTGCCGCCCCCCGCCGAACCAGGGGAAGCAGATGGGTACGCCGCCACGAATGGGTTCGGCTGGTGCAAACACACTCCCCTTGCTCATCCAGATGACCGGGTCCTCCTCCGCCGGTGTCCACGCGGATATATGCGCGCCGTGGAGGTATACCTCACTCGCGGCCCTCGGAGTAGACACCCGTAGCAGCGGTAATCCTCCCGCGCCGTCAATAAGCGCGACTGAGTTGGGCAGTTCAGCGACGACCGATGGGTTGCCCATGCGCCGACGGTCTCACGATCCGGTTAGTGCCGCCAGCATCTAGCTGGTGCCGAAGGGGTTGTCGATCACGAACTTCCAGCCGCCCGGGCCTCTGCGGGCTATATCTGCTGTGCTGCCACTCATATCGACATCACTACCGTCGGCCCCGGTGCCCTTCAGTGACCAATCCGCGATCACCAAGGCGATGTCACCGCTGGCGTAGACGTTGCGCACGTTCATGGTGATGGGCAGGCCGATGGCCAAGAACTGCTCGAGGGCTCCCCGAACGTCGTTGCCGGTGGCGACAACGGTCGGCTGGGGGACGAACACCGACTCGGTCTCGGCGAGTGCAAGCATCCCATCCACATCTTGGGCGTTGAACCGATCGGCCCAGCTGGTATGCAGTTCACGCGCGTCGTTGACAGGAGTGGTCATGTGGTCCCTTTCGGCAGTTCACGTAAGCATTCTTTCATCACCACCTCGCGCGAAACACCCGAGTCAGGACCCACTGCCGGCTTCCCTTTTACGCCGATGTCGGCGTCCGTGTCTCCCCATGCGGAAGTCTGCGAGCTGATCACCGCTGTACCGTATGTCGCGGATGATCAGACGGGCTAGTAGTGGCTGATTGCGAGCAAGGAGGCCACCTTCGCCCACAACCGCGGCAACCCTGGGCGCCGATCTCTTGACGGTCCAAAACGCTCCGGCCTACGCTGAAATGCTGGCTCAACAGCCTTCTGGGGCAGGAGTGGCCGCGTCGCCAACAAGCCGCCACCTCCCACGCAAGTAGCCGCCAGAGCTCCAGGTTCCACCGCGAGATAATGGCACCGCATGAATCCCTTGACGATCGTCAAGCCTCAGACGTCCCCCCAAGAGCAAGCTGACTCCAACCGGATTCTCAGACCCGTTACCGCTGACGAGTCGCGGCTGCCCAGAACCCAACCGCTCAACGGAGCCTCGCGAC
>DASUYM010000218.1:0-3154 GCA_036377435.1 Propionibacteriaceae bacterium | reverse complement strand
TCGCATTCGGGAAATTTGTCGCCAGCGCCTGCTCCAGCCTCGACTTCACCCGATCGCGCTCCTCCAGTCCCTTTGTCACCACCACCGACTGGGCGAAGAAGTCGTTTGGTAACTGGACGTTGAGAGGCAGATAGAACCGGACCGCGCCCTGCCCGACATAGGTGCTCCAGTGGTCCACGTCCGGATCACCCTTCAGGAGCTCATCCATCCGGGCCGCAGCGTCTCTGGTTGCGTAGATCGAAGCGTTCTCCGGCAGCTGCAGGTCGACAAGCAGCTCAGGCCGGTCGGATGAAGGGAAGAACTGCTGCGGCACGAAGCGCATGCCAAAGACGGCCAGCCCCATCAGGCCGAGCGTGACGAGGATCGTGATCCAACGTGCCCGCATCGCCATTACCAGAAAGCGGCGGAACGCGCGCAGAATCGGCCCCGGCTCTCCCGAGTGGACGACCTTCGGCTTCTTGAGAATCCACACGCCAAGCAATGGGGAAAAGAGGACCGCGACGACCCACGATACGAGCAGCGCGATTGCAACGACCGCGAAGATCGAGAAGGTGTATTCGCCAGCAGCGCTGCGCGCGAATCCGATGGGAACGAACCCAGCAGCCGTTACCAAGGTACCGGTGAGCATCGGAAAGGCGGTTGAAGTGTAGGCGAAGGTCGCAGCGTGTTCGTTGTCGTCGCCGCGCTCCAGCCGCGTGACCATCATCTCAACGGTGATCATGGCGTCATCAACCAGCAAACCGAGGGCAATGATGAGGGCCCCCAAAGAGATTCGCTGAAGGTCAATTCCCGAGAAGCTCATCACCACGAAGACCGCGGCGAGCACGAGCGGGATCGAGACGGCCACCACGGCACCCGCGCGCAGGCCGAGGCTGATCAGGCTCACACCGAGCACGATCGCCACGGCCTCCCATAGGGCCTCCATGAATTCGTCCACCGCATGCTCGACGGTCACGGGCTGGTCGGCGACGAGCGTCGGCTCGATCCCGACTGGCAAGTTCGCTGTGATCTCCTCCATCGCGTGCGCAACATTGTCACCGAGTGCAAGAACGTCGCCACCCGTCCGCATGGCAATGGCGAGCCCGATGCCATCCTTCCCGTTGACGCGAAACATCGGCTGCGCTGGATCGGCGGGGCCCCGCGTGACCTGTGCGATGTCGCCGATGCGGATCATCCGGCCGTTCGCGACGAAGTTGACCGCCAGGATGTCTTGCGTCGACTGGAACGCGCCCGAGACGCGGACAAGGATATTCTCATCCCCAGTCTGTACCACGCCCGCTGGGATGACCGCGTTCTGGGCCTCCAGAGCCTCGATTAATGCAGTGCGGTCGACTCCGAGGCCCGCCAGCTGCTCGGCGGAGAACTCCACGTATATGCGTTCGTCCTGAGCGCCGAGGACGTCAATCTTCGAGATATCCGGCAGCTGGAGCAGTTGCTTGCGGACATCGTCCACATAGTCCCTCAGCTCCCGGTGGCTGAACCCATCCGCGGTAAAGCCATAGACGATTCCATAAGTATCACCGAACTCATCGTTGAAGTTGGGGCCGACGATTCCTTGCGGGAGCGTGTTGCGGATGTCGCCCACTTTCTTGCGGACCTGGTACCAGATGTCCGGCACGTCAGCGGGCGACGTCGAGTCCTTCAGGTAGACGAAGATCGTGGCTCGGCCCGCGATCGTGTAGCTCTTCAGGTAATCCAGGCTTGGTGTTTCCTGGAGCTTGCGCTCGAGGCGATCCGTGATCTGTTCGAGGGTGTCGCCAATCGTGGCGCCTGGCCATGCCACTTGCACGACCATGGTCTTGACGGTGAAGTCCGGATCCTCGCTGCGACCGAGCCGCAAGTAGGACACGATGCCCGCGACCACGATGATGAGCATGAAGTACGTCACGAGCGATCGGTGCCGGATCGCCCACTCAGAGAGGTTGAGTCGGGTCATTGGCCCTGCTCCAGCAGGCGAACCTTCTGGCCTGGGCGAAGGGCCTGCACTCCGGCAGTGACCACGATCTCACCGGTTTCGAGTCCCCGGGAGATGACGACGCTGGCTGGATCGTAGCGTAGGACATCCACCGTTCGCAGAGACACGGTCTGGGTCTGCGGATCGACCACCCACACCGCAGGGTGTCCGCTTGTCCCGGTGAGCGCACTCGCCGGGAGTTCTACGCCCGGGGGTGGGGATAGTGTGACCCGACCGGTCACGGTGGAGCCCAGCCGCATGGCCTCCGGTGGATTCGTGATGCCGACCTTGACCTGGAATGTTCGCGTAGCAGGATCGGCCTGGGGCGCGACCTCCCGCACCCGGCCGGTTGCGGTCACCCGCGGGTCGTTGGTGAGGGCGATCGTGACAACCGGGTCGTGCGGCCCCGTCCGAATGAGCTGCTCGGGCACATCGAACACAGCGTCGCGTCCACCCTCTCGCGCGAGCTGCACAATCATCTGGCCCGCACGAATCACCTCGCCGGGTTCGGCACCAACCGCCGTGACCGCACCTGGGGCATCGGCGACGAGCGTCGTATAGCTCAGCCGATCCTGCGCGATGCGCATCTGTGCTCGAGCGGCGTCCACCTGGGACTCGGCTGTCCGCAGCCCCTGTTCGGCTTCGTCGAATCGGGCTCGGGGCGTCCAGCCATTCTTCAAGAGGTCTTGCTGGCGGTTAAAGGTGAGTTGCGCCTGCTTCAGCGCAGCCTGAGCCGACGAGAGTTCCGCCTGCGCCGTACGGAGCTCATTTTGCTGATTCTGGGGATCGAGCCGAGCGATGACGTGGCCGCCTTCGAGCACATCGCCCACGCTGACGGGCCGCTCGATCATGCGTCCATCAATGCGAAAGGCGAGGCTGACCTCGTCCTTGGCACGCACCTGCCCTGTCAGCGAAACGGTCTCGCCCTCTGCGCCGCCTTCAACGGTGACCGTTCGCACAGGGCGAGGCTCGGGAGCTGGCTGCGCCGCCTCGTCACAGCTTGCGACAGCCGCAGCCATCACGGTCAAGGTGGCTGCCACCAGCAAACCCCGGAAGCGGTTGCCGCTCCGCACGGCAGGCAGGTTGGTCATCGGCGCTATCTCTCCTCAAGAACGCACGCCGTCCAAGGACGCCGTTCGTTGCGGCAGAGCCTTTGCATGGCGCGCAGCCTCCTCGGCGTACATGGCGGCGTCGGGCGGC